>NZ_DAIUEH010000036.1:0-63682 GCF_036845245.1 Methylobacter sp. | reverse complement strand
CGACGGAAGCTGGCTCGGCTTTATCCTTGTACTTCATCATGACTGACTACTAGTAGGTTAATTTAATTGAAACGGCTTTTGACCTGAGATTCATATTCAGCGTAAGTAAACGTTAATAATTGGCCGATAGAATTTAAGTGGGTTACATAGGGAAGCGCTGAATAAATCGATTCCTCTCATGGTTCGACAAGTTCACCACGAACGGAATCAACAACTTACCGTTCGTCCTGAGCCTGTCGAAGGATTTAATCAGCGCTTCCATAAATAAGGTTGTGTTGTTGAGAGTTTTTTATTTTCAGAAAAAGTCTTATTTATTGTGGATCATGAAATTTGCTTAACACCGCTTTATTAAGGACGCCGCATTTAACGATAACATAATCTGTAGAACCCTTTGCATGAGTGAAATGAAAAATATTTCACGATCTTTATAATTTTACACATAATTCAATAACATACATTAAGTGACATTGAATATCTCTTAATGATCTTAATATATTAGAGGTAATATTATGAATAAATCGAATAAATTGGTAGCTTCATTTTCAGCTTTATCCAGCTTTTCAGCAGCGGCTTTTAGCTTGCATCAAAAATCCGGATCAAATATGCATGACTTGGTTTCGGCACACAATCCGTTATTACAAACTGATCACGTGAGCTTAGCTTCATCCAATGCTCACAGGAAAAGCAATTATCAAGCATTACTATCAAGCAACTTGCAATCACCAATCGACAAGCACTTCAAAGTTAGTACTTTAATACCCAGAGCACCTAGCAATTTTAAAAGTTTGCTAGGTACCCTGGTTTTCTCTATTTTTTTCGTACCTGTTGCCAATGCCGGCACTTACTACGTCGCTACGAACGGTAGTGATACAAACCCCGGCACATTATCAGCGCCCTGGCGAACGATAACCAAAGCGGCGAATACGCTCATTGCAGGTGATGCTGTAAACATTCGGGCAGGCACTTACAAAGAACGGGTCGCTCCCAAAAACTCAGGCAACGCTTCAAATGGTTTCATCGCTTACGGTGCATATCCAGGTGAAACGGTAACCATCGACGCTTCAGGGTCTCTCAGAAACGGGGATTGGAGAGGAGCCTTTGATATATCTAACCGCAGCTATATACAAGTTTCTGGCATACGTTTTGTCAATTCCCCAGGGTTTGGCGTGTACATAGCACATTCAACTAATATACGAATTCTCAATAACTACACCTACAGCACCTATTACTCAGGTATATATACGGAATACTGTGACACCATAACGATTGACGGAAATGAGGTCGTACAGGCTAATACTGGTGCGTCGCAGGAAAGCATCTCTATATATTCCACGAATAACTTCACCGTAAGCCATAATAGTGTTCACGACGGCAATATGGAAGGGATAGATGCCAAGGTAAGCCCGAGCAATGGCAAGATTTTCGGCAATAAAATTTACAATATGCTCAGGGTGGGCATTTACGTGGACGCATGGGAAACAACTGCTGATAATATTGAGATTTATGACAATACTGTCTCTGACTCAAAATATGCGGAGGATGACGGTATCATGATTGGCGGGGAACTCGGAGGCACTGCAAGTAATATCACCGTATATAACAACATTCTCAATAACGTTGGCAAACCGGGAGTTGTCACATCTTACTGGACTGAGTCCGGAAATAGTAAACCTAAATTCAGTAACATTTCAATCTACAACAATAGCACGGATAACAACGTCAAATAAAGATTGACGGCTGACGGATTTGTATTAATGGCTTAGTGCCAGCGTTTGGAACAAGGACCATAAAATACTTACGGTTGGTGCAAGACAGGAGTCAAGTAGTCACCTGAAGCGAGAGTCTGTGTATTCATGCATGGACTCCTCGCTTCAGGTGACTACTTCTTATTTAACGCAAAAAAGTTTACTTTATCATTGATTTTCTGAGTTTCTTACCCAATTTGGCATTGGCTTTTCGAGAAAAGCGAGCGGCTCTATCAGCTGCGTTTTTTGCGGCGATAGACTTTTCAGTTGCGTCCGCGCATATGGTTTGTGCGCTGACTGCATCAGCCGATGCTTGTTTAACAGAAGCATCCAAATCATTAACTTGCGCCTGTAGGTTTTCAACATCTGAATTAGTTGCGCAAGCCGTAACCATGCTGTAAGCCAAAGCAATCATTGCAAATTTTATTAGTTTTTTCATATTATTTTCTCTTACTTAAAATTTTAATAATAAACATTCTATTTAGCGTGAATTCAAATAAACGCCACCATAATTTATGGTTAGACTTTAGTCGGTGGCGTGTAAATATTATTGTTTAACGTTTTATAACTGGCACAAGAATCGTTATTTTTTTAAACTCTTAGGCACTTAATGGCATACAACATCTCAACAGAATCCGTCTTGTACCCTATTACATTGAGATTTCCCAATAGGACAGACTTTCAGGTACTGTAAATTTGAGAGGTCGAAAATAGTTCAAAGTCAGAATAGCAGTGGAGTTGGCTAAACTCCTATTCTGATTGCTTTCAGTTAAGCATAAGCCGGAAAAACCTCGTAAAGATTACATAAATAAGATGAAAAAAAACCTATTGGATTAATTAAGATTAGATGAAGATAGGAATAGCGATTACATTGCTTTTCTACAGTAAACACGGATAACAATCAGTTTCAAAATTTACTAAAAACCACCCAAAGCAGGCATTTAAATAAAAGCTTTCCCCTCACTTACCATTTTTAGTGTCGGTACTCAACATAATCCTCTATCAAAGCACTGTAGCAATGCCTGCATGAGTGCGGCAAAATGAAGATGTTTGCGCTCGATACCGCCATAGTCAAGCTAGTTCATTTGTGTTTTGGTATTGAAAACTTGCCAACCTCGCCAAGCTAACTATGCCATTTAAGATTAACTTTCAAGACGGTATTTACAGGTTTATATGCGTGATATTTTGAGGTCAAGTTAAAATTGTAGGCTACAATCTTGTACCTGACGCTGAAGACAACAATCCAGTCATCTACGCAGAGTTAATGCTTAAGCATAATTAAGGAACCTCAATGACAAAGTTAAGCGACTATTTCGATTACAGGGTTGATAGCGACGGTAATCCTTATTTGGAGGTTTCAATTCGTGGCTTTACCTTACTAAAGCTATCCGCGACCAATAAAGGCACTGCATTTACTGCGCAAGAGCGTATCGAACTTGGACTTGAAGGCTTGTTGCCACCACAAGTCACTGAACTTGAACATCAAGTCAATCGACTGTATTTGAACTATCAAAAACTACAGAACGATATTTCAAAATATCAGTTTCTCAGAGCTGTTCAAGAGCGTTCAGAGGTTTTGTATTACGCCCTGCTGGAAAGACATTTGGAAGAAATGGTGCCGATAGTCTACACACCGACTATTGGTTTGGCCATCCAGCAATTCAGCGCTATCTATACGACAGCACGAGGTTTAACGTTATCGGTTGACAATATCGATCGTGTCGACACTATTCTGGACAACTACCCGCTGCACGACATTCGACTGATCGTGGTAACGGATGCCTCCGCCATTCTCGGTATCGGCGATCAAGGCATGGGTGGCCTGGACATTTGCATAGGTAAACTTGCGCTCTACACGGCAGGCGGAGGAATGTGTCCTTTTCAAACCTTGCCAGTCAATTTGGATGTCGGCACCAATCGAACCGAGTTACTCAACAATCCCCAATACTTGGGAATACGTGAAAAACGTTTGCAAGACACTATCTATTTTGAATTGGTCGACAAATTCGTATGTGCGGTTAGAAAGAAATGGCCGCAAGCCATCATTCAATTTGAAGACTTCGCCAAAAACGTTGCATTCGACGTGTTGGCAAGATATCGAGATCAAATGCCTTGTTTCAACGACGATATTCAAGGCACCGGTGCTATGGCATTGGCCGGCTTGATTTCAGCTTGCCGTAGAAATGGCGAAACACTCGCCGATCAAACAGTCGTTATCGCAGGCGCAGGCGCCGGGGGCATTGGTGTTGCCAGCATCATTAAAGAAGGCATGATGCGAGCGGGTCTCACTGAGGAGCAAGCACGACAACAAATATTCGTCATAGACGGACATGGTCTGGTAGTTGATGGCATAACGACCGACGCCTACAAATTGCCGTTGGCGCAAAGCAAGGAAAGTTATCAGGACTGGGCTATTGGCAAGGATCAGGCTCCTACTTTGATGGACGTTGTGACATACGCCAAACCCAGTGTTTTAATCGGTCTTTCCGGCATTGCCGGGTTGTTCAACGAGCCGATAATTAAAACCATGGCTAACAATCATTCTCACCCCATAATCCTTCCGTTATCTAACCCTACTGCCAATTGCGAGGCAACACCCATAGACATTTTCGAGTGGACACAGGGACGGGCCATCGTTGCCACCGGCAGTCCTTTCGCGGACGTTGAATATCAAAGCACGCGCTATCCGATAGGCCAAGGTAATAATGCTTTTATTTTTCCGGGGCTGGGTTTTGCGGCTGTGATCGGCGAATGCACCCGAATCAGCGATGCAATGGTACTGGAATCGGCTTATGCGTTGGCCGATTATATAGCTGAAAACGCCCTTGACGCCGGTCTGATTTATCCGCCGGTAGCTGATCTAAAAAAAGTCAGCCTACGCGTGGCAACACGTGTGCTCGCTAAAGCTCTTGAAGACGGTTCCGCCAGCCGGCAAGATTTAAGCGCCATCGACCTTGAAGAGTATGTCACAACACATTTCTGGCAAGCCAAGCATTTGCCTTTCAGGTATGCGGCGATGAATAGATAAGGGCCTCCCATTTCTTTGTCAAAGCATAACTCCAATAATAGCTTGCGCGATTACAGTGGATTGCCTAATGGTGATACCTTTAAATGCAAGAAGGTCGCTATCAGCCTGGAAAGATACAAGCATCCAGTGAATATTGAATACAATAAATGGAGATTAAAAAACATGTTAATAAGAAATTTACACTTTTTTATATTTAGTTTTTCCTTGATGGTGTTAGCGAACTCGTTTCAGTTTGCCAATGCTGGCGCAAATGATCCCAACCGCTATGCATTGCCTAATAATAAGGTTGATATTCCCATCTGTGAAAAAGAGGCACTTCTGTTGCATCCTGGAACGATTAATCAGTTACGAGAATACCGGCAGAATGGTGTTTTTGTGCTTCAAATTGAAATAACTCCGCACTCAGGCCCTGATGTTTCAGTGCTATGTGACTCAAAAACCGGAAAAATCATTCAGACAGAAAATAAGCAATGATGAACTCAGGGGTAGATCAGGCAAGCTGCTTAGCCCAACGTACAGCAGAGTAATCTTCACCGAACATCATTCATGCTCAACACGCTATAGTCTTAGGATGACTGCCATTGTTTTTAAATAGCGATTCAATTTGAAATCCCTTAAACACCGCAGCTAATGGCTGATGTGACGGCGTCATCCAGTACAGCATGAGCGTACAGATAGCCATTAAAACGGAGGATCCGATGCTGTTGCAGCTAAATAATTTCAGCGCGGTGCCAAAAGATTTTTTCATTTTTGTGTTCGATAAATCAACGCTATATATCTCATCAAGTAGCAAATGAACAATGAAACCCATAGCAATAAAAATGCCGCTTACCCATGCATGCAAAATATCCTGATGCATAAAATGATAACTAATGCAGGTCATCAGCAGGGCAAAAAATAGAGCGGCCAGAATCGAATGAAATACACCGCGATGAACGGTAAGCCTATTAAATAAAGCAAGCATTACGTAACGAATAGATAGGTAAGTGCTCGCTATGATGAGCAAGAGAGGATAAGGCTGATAGCTGTTTTTAAATGTATCTATTGCCGCCGCCGTGCCGATTAAAGCCAATACGAAAAACAACATTTTTGCCGGTCTTGAGTTGGTCGAATCGATATCCGGCAATAGCCCGCCCAATGTACCCAAAAAAATAAGCCACGCCATATCAGCATTGGTAACCAGATTGACATTAACGGCAGCTATAGCGGCTCCTGTACTGATCACCAAGGCCATGGATAAGTGGGTGTTAAAATTAGCCATGTGAGGCGATAATCCATTAAATTATAATAGTGTAACCGATTACATTTAAGCCGGAGTCAATAAAATAAACCCCGTAGCCCTATAGATTGCGCGGTGTATGCTATTTTAATAGCTTAACAAGACCGGGGACCTCACAATCAACCTGGCTTTTTAATCATCAGAATACCTTTGCCCGACCACGGCAGATTAAAGAATATCATCCGCAATGCAGCATTAAACATTTTCAAGCACACAGCAAACAGACGCTTAAACATCCTCTGTTTGCTGCGATTGAGGCTTGGCTCATCTAAATCCAGGATTTCAGCCTGCTGTCGGCCTAACCCTATCTTTATAATTTTCTAGATATCCGAGTATCCGGCAAAAACTCATGCTCATCACGCGTGGCCATTTCCTCATAAAGCGCCCATTTTTGATCGACTACCTTCTGCGCAAAATCCATCAGCTTGTCGGCTTGTTCCAGATTCGTACGCCTTAAACTGCTATAGCGTGTTTCATTGTAGGCATACTCTCTCAGCGGAATGGTCGGCCGTAGAGAATCCAACAAAAACGGGTTTTTGCTTTCGCCGCGCAAGGTCGGATTGTAACGATAAAGAGGCCAGTAGCCTGATTTAACGGCCATTTCCTGTTGTTCCAACCCGTTTTCCAGGTTTATACCGTGTGCTATGCAGGGGCTGTAAGCAATAATCAAAGACGGACCATTGTAGGCTTCGGCTTCGCGGAAGGCTTGCAGCGCCTGTTGCGGACTCGCACCCAGCGCAATTCTGGCGACATAAACGTTGCCGTAGGCGATGGCTTGCAGCGCCAAGTCTTTTTTTGCCGTTACTTTACCGCCCGAGGCGAATTTGGCGACCGCACCTGTAGGCGTGGACTTGGAAGCCTGACCGCCGGTGTTGGAATAAACTTCAGTGTCCATAACCAAGATGTTGATATCCGATCCGGTTGACAACACCTGGTCGATGCCGCCGTAGTCTATGTCATACGCCCAGCCGTCACCGCCGATAATCCAAATACTGCGGCGCACAAAATGATCGATGATCGACAATAATTCTGCGGCCTTGTGGTTACCCAGTGCATCCAGTTGCTCACGTAATTGCACAACCCTGGCCCGTTGTTTGCGGATATCGCTTTCTTTGCTTTGGGGCGCATCAAGTATTTCCTCAACCAGCGTTGCATCCAAGTCATCTTTTAATTCAGTCAACAGCCGTCGCGCCATCGTGACATGTTGATCGGTCGTCAGCCTGTAGCCATAACCGAATTCCGCATTATCTTCGAATAACGAGTTGGACCAGGCGGGGCCTTTTCCTTCCGCATTTTTTGACCAAGGCGTGGTGGGCAAGTTGCCGCCATAAATAGAGGAGCAGCCGGTCGCATTAGCCGCCAGGATACGGTCGCCGAATAACTGGCTGATCATTTTCAAGTAAGGCGTTTCGCCGCAGCCTGAACAAGCGCTTGAGAACTCGAACAGCGGTTCCAGAAATTGCACGCCGCGAATATTTGAAAAATCGACGCGGGCGCGGTCGTTGTAAGGCAAACTTTCAAAGAAAGCCACGGACCTTTTCTCGACTTCAAGGTGTTCAGCCTTGGGTGTCATGTTAATGGCTTTGATGCTTGCGTCTTTTTCCGACACGGCCGGGCAAGCTTTTACGCACAAATTACAGCCGGTGCAATCTTCCGGGAAAACTTGCAATGTGTAGCGGGTGTCGGGAAAGCCGCGCGAAGTGACATTGGCTGTTTTAAAGCCTTCCGGTGCTTGCTCCAAAAGGTCTTTTGTGTAGAACTTGGCGCGGATGGCCGCATGGGGGCAAACGGCTGAACAATTGCCGCATTGAATGCACAGGTTGGACTCCCAAATAGGAATATCCTGGGCGATATTGCGTTTTTCCCATTGCGTGGTGCCGGTTGGATAGGTGCCGTCGACCGGCAGGAAGCTGATCGGAATCCAATCCCCCTTCCCTGCGATCATTTGTGCGGTCACTTCCTGAACAAAACGCGGTGCGCCTGCAAATTTTCCGGCGCCGATATCGGCAAGCGCGGTGATTGCTGTCGGCAGCGTTACTTTTTCCAAATGCGCCAATGACTGGTCTATCGCTTCAAAGTTCTGTTGTACGACTTCAGGGCCTTTGCGGGCGTAGGTTTTTTCGGCGTATTGCTTGATTTTCTTGATGGCTTCATCTTTGGGCATAACGCCCGACAAAGCAAAGAAACAGGTCTGCATCACCGTGTTAATGCGTCTGCCCATGCCGGTTTGCCGTGCGACTTTGACTGCATCGATCACATAAAACTGGATGTCTTTGTCAATCAATTGTTTTTGCACGCGCGCAGGTAAATGCCGCCAAATTTGCTCGGCATCGAACGGGCTGTTTAGCAGGAAGGTTGCACCTTGTTTGGCACGCTCCAGCATGTCGGTGGTTTCGATAAAGTTAAAGTCGTGACAGGCGATGAAGTTGGCCGATTCAATCAGGTAAGGCGCTTTAATGGGTTCCGGGCCGAAACGCAAATGCGATATGGTTTGCGATCCGGCTTTTTTCGAATCATAAACAAAATACCCTTGCGCAAAATATTGCGGTTCGCTACCGATAATTTTGATGCTATTTTTATTGGCGCCGACCGTACCATCGGAACCCAGTCCGTAAAACATCGCCCGCACGACGTTGTCCGACTCTATATCCATATGTTCCGTAACTGCCAGACTGGTAAAAGTCACATCGTCGATGATGCCAATAGTAAAACCGTTTTTCGGCTGTTCGGCTTGCAGTTCCTGGTAGATCCTCGCCACCATTGATGGCGTAAACTCCTTGCTGGACAGGCCGTAACGGCCGCCGATAATACGCGGCATGGTAAGGAGTTGGCCGTGGGCAAAAGCCTGACTCAACTCGGTGATGACATCTTTGTACAGCGGTTCGCCGCTACTGCCGGGCTCTTTGGTTCTGTCCAACACCGCAATGTGGCGCACCGATTCAGGCAGCGCCGCCAGAAAGTTCTTCGTGCTAAATGGACGGTACAGACGCACGTTCAGCACACCGACGTTCTCGCCTTTCTGATTAAGTTTTTCTGCGGTAGTTACCGCCGTTTCAACACCGGAACCCATCATGATGATAATGCGTTCGGCCGTTTCCGATCCGAGATATTCAAACGGTTTATAACTGCGGCCTGTCACTTGTTCGAACTGTTTTAATACCTCGTCAAATACCT
Organism: Methylobacter sp.; assembly: GCF_036845245.1. Lineage (NCBI taxonomy): Bacteria > Pseudomonadati > Pseudomonadota > Gammaproteobacteria > Methylococcales > Methylococcaceae > Methylobacter > Methylobacter sp. The sequence continues at coordinate 54,456 of NZ_DAIUEH010000036.1, read as the reverse complement.
CAACAGTGCGTTCATAATAGATATTCGAGCTTTCGCGGGACTGGAAATAAGTGTCCGGGTTTTGCGCTGTTCCCCTCATCATCGGCTTATCGGGATTTAACGCCCGATCCCGGTGTGCAAAGACCAGCACATCGTCGATCATGGCCCTGATTTGCTCGTCTTCCAGCAGGAAGATCTTATTGATTTCGTGCGAAGTCCTAAATCCGTCAAAGAAATGTAAAAACGGAATCCGCGCTTTCAAGGTCGTGGCCTGAGCGATCAGGGCCATATCATGGGCTTCCTGGACATTACAGGAGGCCAGCAACGCAAAACCGGTCATGCGCACGCTCATCACATCCTGATGGTCGCCGAAAATCGACAGGCCTTGCGTCGCCAACGAACGTGCGGCGACATGAATGACGGTCGAGGTCAGCTCGCCGGCGATTTTGTACATGTTGGGAATCATCAGCAACAATCCCTGGGACGCCGTGAAAGTTGTAGCTAAAGCGCCGGTTTGCAGAGCACCGTGCAAAGCTCCGGCAGCGCCGCCTTCGCTTTGCATTTCGGCTATAGTCGGAATGCCGCCCCAAAGGTTTGTTTTATGTTCCGTCGTCCATTGGTCGCAAAACTCGGCCATCGAGGAAGACGGAGTAATAGGGTATATCGCACAGACTTCATTGGTTCTGTACGCAACATAGGCGGCTGCTTCGCCGCCGTCGATAGTCACTTGTTTGGTCATGGTAAGTTTCCTGTCAGCTGACGCTTATTTATCAATCATATGGATAGCAGCGGTCGGACACTGCAAGGTGCAGGCAGTGCAGCCAGTACAAAGCGCATAATTCACATCGTAATACTTTCCTTTACCCAGCTTGACAATGGCTCCTTCCGGGCAAGCGCCGTAACAACCGTCGCATTCGAAACAATTACCGCAGGAATAACAACGACTGGCTTCGTAAGTTGCCTCATCAAGAGTCAGTCCGCCCAACACTTCGTCGAAGTTTTTGTTGCGTATTTGCGGCGACATTGTAGGTTGTTCGGACTGCTCGGCATCGGTGCTGTACCAAAGATTGAGTTCTTCGTGAAGGACTATGTGTTTCTTGCCGGGATACTGGTATTGGGTTCCGCGCAGATAGGCATCGATATTTCTCGCGGCTTTTTTACCGTGTCCGGTGGCAATGGTAACGGTGCGTAAACTGGGAACCATGTCGCCTCCCGCAAAAACGCCTTCTGCAGCGGTCATCATGTTTTCGTTAACGGGAACCACACCGTCGCTTTGTGCTTCAATTTCCGGAAAGGTTTTTAATAACTCGGAATCGATATTTTGCCCAAGCGCCAAAATCAAGGTATCGGCTTCAATGATTTCAAACTCGCCTGTGGCTTGTGGACGACTCTTGTCATCCAGGGACATGATTTCAACCTGAATGTGGCTGCCATCAATACCTACGATGGAGCGCAACCAGTGAAACACCACACCTTCTTCCATTGCTTCGGCCGCTTCAAAATCATGCGCCGGCATGTTTTTGCGGTCGCGCCGGTAAATGACCATGGTTTCCGCACCCAGCCGTTTGGCGGTTCGCGCCGCATCCATTGCGGTATTACCGCCGCCATAAACGGCGACCCTCTTGCCGATTTTGGACGGTTTGCCCAAACCGATGTTGTGTAGAAAAGTGACCGCATCTCGTGTGTCGCTTTCTCTGTATAAGGGAATATCAATCGAGCGTCCGATATGGGCGCCGACAGCCACAAAAACCGCGTCAAAGCCCCCCGCTTCTCTTTCCGCTTTTAAATCTTCAACTTTTTGGTTCAGCGTGATCTTTACGCCCATATCTTCAATACGTTTAACCTCGGCCGCCAACACCTCGCGCGGCAAGCGGTAAGATGGAATACCGAAATGCATCATGCCTCCGGCTACCGGCCCCGCGTCCTTGATTTCAACTTCATGGCCCAAGCGTGCAAGATGATAAGCCGCCGACAATCCGCTAGGCCCTGCCCCGACCACTAATACTCGCTTGTTGGATTTTTCAGCAATAATCTGTGGTATCCAGCCTTGTTCAAAAGCCAAATCACCTAAAAAGCGTTCAACGGCATGAATACTGACTGCACCGTCTACAGCCACACGGTTACAGGCAGACTCGCAAGGATGGTAACAAACACGGCCATGCACGGCGGGCATCGGGTTATTTTCCAGTAAGCTATTCCAGGCTTCCTGATAGCGGCCTGCCTGAGCCAAATCCAACCAGGCCTGAATATTTTCACCGGCCGGACAGGCATTATTGCAAGGCGGCAGGTAGTTTTCGTAAACAGGCATACGCCCCTGCTGCGGCCCGGTACCGGAACTTAATGTCAAATCCGGTGGAGTGGTCATATCTTGGTATTTCATATGCGCTTAACTCATGGTGGCGTTGTTGAATAAATCGAATGCAATTAATATCTGATGTTACGCAGTTATTGGAATTTTAGGTTGCATTAATATTTTTATTCTTAAGGTGTCGCTACCGCGACGGCTATTTGGATCGGGTTTGTCGCACCCGAGGGCGAGTTACTTTCTTTTGCATCGCCAAAAGAAAGTAACCAAAGAAAAGGCGACCCGGTTGCCGCTTGCTTCCTGTGCTCCTCGCTTTCGACGGGGGTTGCCAGAAGGGCCATCCCTGGCCCTCTGACAACGCGCTGCATCCATGCAGCGCCCCTGCGGGCTATTCCCGTCGAAAACTCCGGTGCTCGGCGCGGCAAACGGGAGAAATACGGTCCCGTGCGTAACATCAGTTAATATTAATAAATCAAAATGTTGAATATCAATGAAAGCTCAGTGTTAAACACAATGAACATAATTTACTTATTTTTTATCATAGATCTAGTTTAGACTGAAATGGCCTGATTAAACAGGACAACTCTAAACACAGATTTATAATGTTATTAGAGATAGACATGAATTCTCCGCTTCGTGCAAAGGAGTTATATTGTTTGTAAACTACAAGCGATGATAACCAACAAGTAATTTTGGGGTATTGTTTATGACGAAACTATTGAAAATACTGCCCATTCTGTGGTTGCTTACCGGTTGCGCTGCCGCGATCCCGGCGCTCCCTGCGTTATCCGGACTGCTCCCTGCACCTGGCGGAACTCAGATATTAACGACTACGTCGGTTAATTTATCGAAAAAGAATTTTAAAGTCATAAAAGCTAACGCCGTGGGTCACAGTGTCGGGTTTAGCTTTCTGGGACTTTTCAGCCTAAAATCTCCAGGTTACGAAGAGGCAATCACCCATCTCTACCAATCTTCCGGTGTTTCCGAGGGAAAATCACAAGCTCTTGTCAACGTGATGCATGAACAAACCTCGACTTATTTCATTTTATTCGCTCTGCCCAAGATCACGGTTCGCGCGGATGTTATCGAATTCATCGATGACATGACGCCGATAAATGACCAAGACTCCCGGAACATGCGCTAAAGAAACCGCAAACGGAAAGGTATCCTCATCAGCTGTTTTAAGATTCAATGGCTGTTGCCGGATTACCGGCATATTAAGGGAGACACTTCGGATTAACCCTACAGTAATAGGAGACCCCATGTTGACCACCATCAGAAAACTCAAATGGCTTTTAGCGCTAGTGCTGATTTTCGGCGGATTTACAGTCCATAAGCTTTTTGATGAGCTGGCTGCCAATATTGCCTATCATGAATATCAATGGCTATTTAAAATCATTGCGGAATTTGGTCTGTTCGTATCCGTTATCGTTTCGGTCGGTTATTTCCATCACTGGTTTATCGCCGCCGAAGAAAGCAGGGAATACGAAATAAATTTACGCGAAACACTCGCCAAGTATGTCGATAGTATTCTATTGAATTCTGTTAAAAGAGGATTTTCCGGAATCACCAATAAAGAATTCGATTTCAGCCAGATCATGCACGGCTTAAAGCCGGGAGATTATGTCTATTGGCTCATTACCTTCGATCCACGTTTCAAAAACAAATCACGGGAACTGGAAAATGCGATAAAAAATGGCGTTCATTTCAGAATGCTGATTTTAAAAGCCGATTGCCGAATCGGCGAATTACGCGCAACGGAAACCACAGGATTTAATACTCACGAATTCAATCAATATTCCAAATTATTTAAAGTCTCATTGGAAGATGTGATTAGCCGTATAGACGAGACCATAACAGGCTCATTGGGCGTTTTTATCTATGATGGCTTACCCTGCATTCCACTGTTTATTATTATCCGCAACGAATCCAAAAAGATGGAAGTTTACAACAGCTTCTATTTGACCGAACCGGTTTCAAAAATGCCTTATCTGCATTGGGAAACGGAGCTAAAGCTCAATAGCGAAGCTTCGTTTGAATCAGATCAATGGAATATAGCCGACCTGTTTTTCGACTATTTTAAAAAACGATGGGAAATGGAAAAAGAAAAGCTGTCTGCCAACACCGGAAACGAAATCGCTGAAAACGGCGACTTTATCTATGCTCCAACCTCAGCCAGAAAAAAGTGCTCTGACCTTTTTTAGTCTTGTATGGGAACTGGGTGAGCATACGCCCGCGGGTACAGCAATAAACCATAGTCAATTTTTATTGCCGTTACCCACTGCCATCAATGCAATCATCAATAAAATAATAGCAAGCACCGGCCAGAAATAAGGCGCCATGATAAAGATCCCAATCAATGCAAAGGACATGGCGAACAAAAACATAAATATACCGACGCCTAAAAACAGCAGCACCATCAGTACGCCGGTAATAATCATGATCAACAAAAATGTAGGCGCAGCGGCAAAGCGAACCAGCGGCCCCGAAACCGGTTCGCCGTTGAGCATAATGCTGAACTGCCCGACGCCGGGATGAAACAAATAGCTCAAAATGGCAATGACTGCACCGACTACCAGCACTTTTACGATCAGATTTTTATTATATTTTTGTTTCATAAACAAACAGCCTACTCTGCCTTATGATGCAAGCTAATTTGAACCATCGACCAACCCAGAAAAACCATATTAATGCCTAACAACAGGCCTAACAGCCAATGCGCCGATTCAGCCCAACTCATCCAGATGACCAGTGCAAAAACCAATGCGGTAATACCACTAAACAGAATAAATCCCCAGTTAGCCAAAGGCCGCATCATGAATGCCAGCGAAATTTTGGCAACGCCTTCCAGAGCAAAGAATATCGTCAATAACATCGTTAATGTTATTGCACCCGCAACCGGTTTGGTGATAAACAAATAGCCGATGATAGCCTGCAAAAAACCCATAAATAACCACCAGCCGAAACCGGGCATATTCGACACAAAAAAAGCCCGGCTAATATGAACTATCCCGCCAAATAGTAAAAGCCATCCTAAAAATATGACTGTCGCCACCGTAAAAAGTTGGGGTATAACTATCGCGCAAATTCCAAGGAAAATGAAGAACGCACCTTCAGCTAGAAACAGCCGCCAATGCGTTTGCAAATAACTCTGCATTTGTTGTTGGATATGCTGTATTTCAATATTGATGTCATCTATTTTGTTCATAGTTTTTCTCCTGTCATATTTGAAAAATACCGGCAGCCTAATCGCAGGCCATCTTTAAAACCTTAACAATACAGTAAGTCATAATCATAATTCGGAACGCAGACAGTATCACGCATCAATACTGATTTGGAATAATAGCTGTATTTTTCAGCTAACTTTTGATTAACAGTGTTTTCCGGCGGATCCAACGAGCCGTCAAGCTGAGCGTATATTCGCCGAAATTTCAGCTTGGCTTATAGAGATCTCTTGCTAACGCCTAGCAAGAGATATTTAGGGTTGGCTTATTTTTGTTGTTCTGCTGCTGTTTCCCGTAATTTTTGCCGAGTTTGCTCGAATAATGCAGTCAAACCTACGCAAGAATTTGGGCTGTCCAGCGCTTTTAGTAAGGCGGCTGCTAAACCAAAATCGGGATCATTGCTCGTGGACTTGTTAGTGCCGCGCTTTGCAATACCTGCCGCAATTGCTGGATCCGAGCAAGCCAATTCGATCAGTTTAGGACGTAGCACGTCAGTACGATACCGATCCAGGTGCAACAAATTATTGTATTCGCATTCCAGTAAGGTTGAATTATCGCTGTAGCAGCCTGTTCGACTGACTGGTTTTCCCGACGGCAATTTCGTGGAGATCAAACTCATACGTGTCTGGAATGCGCTGAATTTTTCACTATCCAGTATCTGCTTGAGTGTCGATTCCAGCTTGCGTTGTTGGTTCTCGTTCCAATCCGACATCAAGCTTTCGGCAATAAATACGCCATCAAGATTGGCTTGTGCCCAGTCAACTCCCAGCAATTCCGCTTTGCGTAGTTCCGCACCCTGTAATCCTGCCAAAGCCAAGTCCGAGCCCTCTAATTTCGCATAAACCAAATTTGCTCCTTGAAAATTCGTCTCGCGCAAATTCGCACCCTGCAATTTTGCGCCGCGCAGGTCCGCGGCCTGAAGTTTTGCGCCGTTCAGGTCCGCACCTTGTAAATCCGCCCCGCGTAGATCCGCACTTTGAAGTTCTGACCAACCCAGGGCGGCGCCCTGTAGATTTGCCCCACGTAAATCCGCACCTTGCAGATCCGCCTCGATCAGCCCCGCACCCTGTAGTTGAGTACCCCCCAAAATTGCGCCCTGCAATTGTGTCTTGTCCCAGCCGATCACGCCCTGTAGCTTCGCTTTTAACAGGATCGCGCCCTGCAACTGGACATGGCGAAGATCAGCTTTGGGCAATACCGCACCAAAAAAATTGGCAAAACGCAGGTCGCGGTTTTGTAAATTGAGCCCGTCGAATTCCTTGAAAGCAGCGTCACGCACCTGTTTATCAGGGTCGATCGCACGGGTCAATAGCGACAAAGACACCTCTTTGGGCACCAGTCTGGCTTCTCTGAGATTCAGGTTGCGTGGAAAAAAGTCCAGATTGAACAATGAGCAGGGACCGAGCATTACCTGAAGAATAGACGCCTCCGACTTTTCAGCTTCCGCTAGCGAGGTACAGGAAACAACATCATATTTATGAGCGGCAACGCTCAGCCATGACTCAGGCACTCGGCGGATCAACCAATTCTCGAAGTAGCGGGGATTATCCTCTGATTTTTCTTTCTCTTGGGCATAATAAGTCTGTACGGTAACGCTACCGGGTATCACTGCGATGATACTGACCAAGACTATCGCCGGCACAGAAACTAGCAGGAAAATCATACCTTTCGGTTCAATTCCAGGTTGCAACATGGGCCGATGAGCAATTTCACGCGCGGACAGATTCGGCCAGAGACGCTGAATCAATTTCGTTAATCGGTTCCATCCGATGGTGCTCAAATACCGGAGCCAGGCAGGCCAATAACCAAGCAGCTGAAAACTAAAGTTTCGCCACCATTCCCTTGCCCGATCTTGGGGAGAGGCGATTAACGGCCACAAGGTCAGCAGCATGGCTGCATCGAACCAAACCGCAAGGCGTTGCGACCACGTGATCGCTTCGTCATGAAACGGCAGGAAGCGGATTTGCGCAGCCAGCAGCATTAATAAGGGCAAAGCAATGACAGTGATACCGACTACCAATGACAGCAGCCAACGAATCAGCCAGACTTCGGAACGTCCTACGATCAGATGAGTAAAAGGAAAGATAAACAAGCGGTTGCGCACTTGTTGCCCGGCCGGGGTATCAGGAAGGTCGCTGTCCAGATTCCAAAGTTTGCAAGAGAGCAACTCCAATTGCATCAGCAGGTTGAAATGCAATAAGACGACCATCCACGGTACGAAGCCGTAAAAAGTGGTGAGCGGCAGTTCCACATCAAGAATCGGCAGCTTGACCGGGCTGATGCGCAACAGGTCATCGTGTGTTGTGCCCCAGACGATGACGCCAAGATAGGTAACAAACGCCATAAATGCGACATGTAGCGCCGCCACCGTCTGAGACGCAGAATTAGCTGCCTCCAGAAGTTTCTCTATATGCGATGAGAGCTCGTCGTTGCTTTGCGGTACCGGATCAGGCATGGCCGTTGTTTAATTTCGTGAAAGATAAATCAACGGCCGTTGCTTATTTTCGGCAGACAATGTGCTCACCTCAGCTTGATGGGTTAGCACCATTCTCGCCCTGTTGAACAATCATTTCTCTTTATGAAAAAATTGCTCATCACAGTTCAAGCAAAAACCGAAATTAAAAACTATCAGCCTTTGCCCGCGCTTCTTTTGCTCCGGCAAAATCCTGTTGCATTTCCCTAGAGTGGGCTATCAACAACCAGCAATGTTTTTTCAAGGTATTATCTGTAGAGGCCAATAACGCGGATTTTTTTGCCAAGTCTTCCGCCAAACGAGGCTTTGACTGTTGCAACCTTAACAACGCCAACTTATAAAACAAGTTCGCATTTCTTGGTTCAATCCTGATGGCTCTCTCAATAGATGCAGCAGCAGAATCAAGATCACCGCCTTTACTATTTTGATTAGCCGCTGAAACCAGGGCGCCTACGACGGGCGACAACGGAACTGTAGGTCCTATTGGTTCAAACGGCGTTAATTCCGAAGGCTGCGGCGGGGGTGGCGAGGACGGTTCCAACGCTTCTAATGTAGCAGGCTCTGTCGGTACGGGTGTCGTCGGTTCCGGAAGCGGTAACTCTGGAGCCAATGGCTCGGATCTTATTGCCGAGAAATCTTTAAGAGGCTGAGTCTTAACAATTTCTTTAGACGAAGAGTCAGGTGTCTTGGCTTTACTTTGTGTGCCGACTGAAGGTTTTTGAGTCTTAGGTTGGCCACCGTACACTGGAGCGGGAGGCTGTGAACCATAGAACTCAGCGCAACCGGCAAGAACAGATGGCAGCGTACAAATTATAACTAATCGTTTGATTGACATCGTTTATTAAAAAAGCTCTATATTGTCGGACTGATCTTCTTCTTGATGCGCATTTTTTATCGCCAATGCTTCATTTACAGACTTACCTTTTACAATTGCATCGAACATCAGTTTTTCAGATTCCATCGTGTATCGAGAACGAATTTGATGTTGGAATTCCCGCCATTCAGCCGGATTATAAAGACGATCCGGATCTTGCACTAATTCAGACAAGCCCTTCAGATTTGAAGTGACATGTTGCAAACATTGCTGCATCCGGTCATAAAACTGGAAAGCAATAATGGAAGCCTGAATTCTGCCGGTTGTTTCCGAGCAGCAGGTTAGTGCTTCATCCCTTATTTCACAAGAATCAAGAGCGAGCAGATGATCATTAATAGCCTGCATATGTTCAACAATGGACGTAAATGACTCTGTCAGCGTATTGACCGATAAATCAGATTCATTCAGCATGTCTTCTACTTGAATGGCCGATAAAATGAGCATTTTTGATGTTTCCCTTACTTGGGTCCAATCAAGGTCAGGATTGTACGAGTTCGAATTAGACATGCTTTGACACCAAGTAAATATCTGTATAAGTAAAGACTGAAAAACATTGACGCTTTTTAGACTTAAATTATCGCTAAAAAAATTTGCCGGAATTATAGCAAGTTTAATGCCCTACGGTGCGATATAAATAACCTTGAATGTCCGGAAGATGATTAACCACATGGAACGTTGTTATTCATTATCGCTCTTTACATCAAAGTCGGCTTAATAGCATTTAAAATGCGCCTAGGTTTTAACCGGGCAGCCATTTACAATAGTTGCACTTTGTAGAAATTTTCTGTCGTTATATGTCCAAAAGATACCTCCTTTTATTAATGCTCTTAATACCTGCATTAATCGCCATTGCCGCTTATTTTGTCCCGACCTTGTCACAAAAAGCCGATATTACGCCGCCTGCAACCGTTTTTAACCGCTCAGCGGAAACCGCTTCGGTAGAAAAGCCCTGCTCTAATGAACATCCCGAATGGCGGCAGGCCCAAGTTATCGATGGCGTAAAAATCGATGAATCATTGTCATGCGAGCCGGATAATCCTTACGATATTGCCGTTGCCGTTAAAGGCGCCAACAACGTATCGATGCAAACCTTGATGCAGACGCATCTGGCCCAGGATGCTTTAACCATGACCGATGACCTGGATGGCGATGGTGATCCCGACATCATCCGTATCAAGCTGGAAGTCGTCGAGTTAAACGGCGCAAGTCCCGACGGCGATTTTCTGATTAACACTTACGATATCGCTCCGGGCATCCAGCCGGGGCTTTGGGTTTTCGCGCCCAAATCCAGCGGCATGGCGCTTAAAAACTTCAACTCGCTAGTCGCCAATCCCCTGCTGCGTGCACCATCGCCGGTGATCCGGGTTGAACAGGGCGACAAGGTTTATGTCACGCTGGAAAACACCCATTATTTGCCGCATACCATTCATCTTCACGGTGTCGATCATGCATGGCTAACCGCTGCCGGTGACGACAATGACGGCATGGAAGAACACCCGGTGTTCCCCGGAAAAAGCCACACCTATGAAATCCAGCCCCGGCATGCCGGAACCATGTTTTATCATTGTCATGTCCAAACCGCCCAGCATTATATGATGGGCTTGAACGGCATGTTCATCGTTGAAGAAAACCAGCCGAATAACTGGGTGCAAACCTTTAATATCGGCGCTGGACAAGTACGCCACCCAGCGGTTGCTGTGCAGAAAGCTTACAGCCAGGAATACGATTTATATTACCAGTCCATCGATAAAAAACTGGCGCAAATCATCCAGGGTGCGAACGACCCAAGGCTGATCGCACACCGGATGAGTCGCGAATACAACATGACCGAATCGTTTGAAAATTACTTCATGCTGAACGGCCATTCATTCCCGTACACATTAAGGGACGCGGTGGTTGTCGCTAATGGAAATGAAGACATAAAACTGCATGTCGCTAACGCCCAGCGTTCTTTGGTAGCGTTACATATCCACGGACATAAGGCCACCATCACGGCTTTAGACGGCGTTGACCAACCGGCAGCAACACAGGTAACGCGGGATGTATTCGATATCGCCCCGGCGCAACGGATTGATTTACGCCTGCGCACCAACAACAACGGCCTGGACAGTTACGGCCCCGGCCTGTGGATGTTTCATGACCATGTGCCGACCGGCACCACCACCGATGGCATGGAACCGGGCGGTAATATGGCAATCCTGGCCTACAAGCCTTTGCTCGACGGGCAAGGCATGCCGAAAATGCACGAAGCCCTGCTCGATCAAGTATTTAACAAAGATTACTACGCCAAAAAACAGGCAGTCTGGGGTGAAGGCGATTTTGCACCGTTACTCGGTGAAGCCGGATTAATTGCGCCCGACTATGTCCATATCATCATAAGCGGCTTGGCGGCCGGTTTGGCCCTAGGACTGATTATTTTTGTGGCGCTGGTTTATAAACGGAAACAAAAGCTATGAAATATTTAGTGGCACTCCTGATCATGCTGGGCTTGCATGCTCACCCGGCGCTTGGCGATGAGACCATGGCCATGATGCATTACGGCAGCATGATGATGGATGAAAAAGGCATGATCATGAATGCCAATAGCGACAATTTGCCCAAGGATTGTCCGAAGATTTCGGGCGATGTGAATATCACCATCCGTGCCGGTCAGAAACACGCCTTGAAATTCCCCGGCAAAATGTTCGCTTTCGACAACCAGCAATGGGATGTTAAGCCCTGCTCCCGGATCAACATCACTTTCATCAATGATGACCAGATACGCCATCAATTAATGATTCACGGCTTACCGGGCTATTTATACCCTCAGGGCATGTTTCACCTGGAACTCTACGGCCAGGGCGAGTTAAAGGCTTCATTGATTGTGCCCAGCCAGAAAAAAACCTATCTTGTGCATTGCGAATTGGCGCAGCACATGGAAAAAGGCATGAAGGCGCAATTAAAAGTCGACGGCGGCGATGTCGATTTACCCAGTATTCCCGGCATCAGCAAACCGGTCAAAGCCGATATTTATCCGGTAGATTGGCAGCAAATAACTTGGGCGGTATTGATTTTGTGTGTTCTGATAGGCTGTGTTATCCCGTTTTTTGTCATAAAAAATAAATTGCAGGAATAACTGCCCATATAATTATTGCTGCCGAGGATCTTATGAAACAGTTTTTGTCATTCATTGTAATTTTCATGATGCTTGTTGTTTGCCAGAACGCATCGGCGCGTGAACAAACCGCAAAACCTGCCAAGAAAGACGCGTTACAATGCGCCGCCTTTAGCCCTTATGTAGGCCAACTCAATCCCGATTACGGCGCGCATCCGTCCAAAGAGCTAATTGACCAACTGCTGGACAAATTAATCAAAGACACCCCATTCCGTTGCATTATGACTTACGGAGTCATGAACGGTCTGGAATACACTTTCGCCGCCGCCGAGTCCCGGCATATTAAAGTCATTGCGATCATCTGGCTGGATAATGATATCGCGGTCAATTCGCGGTCGATATCAGCAGGTATTGAAGTAGCTAAAGCCTTCCCCAAAACCATTATCAAATTAAGCTGCGGTTCCGAAGTCAGGACCCGTCACGATTATGCGTTTGATGGCGAAATCAGCCGTTGCATCAGCGCTCTGCGCGAAGCGGGCGTATCCCAGCCGATCACTACCATAGACACCTGGTGGGAATGGTGTAATCGCACTAAGCCCTGTCACCAGACCAATTTTGGCGCACAAGTCGATTGGATAGGAACCAATATTTTTCCTTGGTGGGAAAACAAGCATTCCGGCGTTTTTCCGTGCACTCCGGCAAACAAAGCGGCTGATTTCCATATTGCCCGGCTTGAAGATATTCGCCGAACTTATCCCGGCAAAGAAGTGATTCTGACTGAATTCGGCTGGCCGAACGGACCCGAAGGCGGGACTGATATCAATAAACGTACCCAGCAGCAGTGTAGTGTTGCCGGCAAGAAAAACCAAGTGCTAGTCGTTAAATCGACATTCAAAAAACTGGCTGAAAAAGGCTGGTCCGGCGTAGTCTTCGAGGCCTTTTCAGAAAGTTGGAAGCCCAGCAATGAAGGCGAATTCGGCAGCTTCTGGGGAGTTTGCCAGGGAGAGCCGCCATATACCTGCATAAATTTTTAGTGTGTGGATGTTACTGAAAACGCACTGAAGCTCATTAATATCAAATATCTATATAAATAATGCGCTTTTTGCCTCTGCGCGTCCCTATGCCCTTGCTCACTAAAAACTAAAATCCGATTATTCATTACAATCATCGCAGTTTATAATTAGTGCCTTCGAATCTTACCGTGCATAGGATGCGCTTGGGTGCCACGCATATCCTGTTGTACTGAATATTAACCCTTGAGATATGTGGCTTGACCTGCTGCTCGGATAACATGGCCAACCAAATGAAGCCGACACACGTGCTTTTGATTATCTCTTTTTTTGAGAACGGTTTTAAATGACTAAAGTTAAACTAACGCTACTTATCTTAAACGCCGTCTGGCTGCTTGCAGTATCCGAGGTCAGTTACGGCCGTCATGCAGCCATCATTATCGACGCAGATAACGGCAACGTCTTACATGAAGTAGAAGCAACTCAGTCATGGTATCCGGCCTCTTTAACCAAATTAATGACGCTGTATATGACGTTCGACGCATTGAAAGCGGGTCAAATCCAATTGCAGGATAGCTTAACCGCATCAACTCATGCTGCACAGCAACCCAATAGTAAGCTGGGCTTAAGACGCGGCGAACATTTGACCGTCGAAGATGCTATTTTGGCCATTATTACCCGTTCTGCGAATGACGCGTCTGTGGTTCTTGCCGAATACCTGGCCGACACGGAAGAGAACTTTGCCGCCGATATGACCGCAAAAGCGCACTCATTGGGCATGTACAATACCCATTTCATGAACGCGACCGGCCTTCCCAATAACTGGCAAGTCACCACGCCCAGGGATATGGCCGTTCTGGCATGGAAAGCACAGCGTAATTTTCCGGAGTATTATCATTACTTTGCTGCGCATAGCTTTAATTTTAAAGGTACAGAGTTGCGAGGCATCAACAAGTTTACAGCTAACTATCCCGGTGCCGAGGGCATGAAAACAGGGTTCACCTGCGGTTCCGGTTTCAACCTGATCGGCGCGGCGCATCAGAACGGTAAACATTTGATCGGTGTGGTCATGGGCGGCATGACCAGTAAAGAACGCTATCAGTTGATGATGCAAAAAATGGATGCAAGTTTTGCCAACCTGACCAGCTTTGATCCAGTCAGAAACATCAACACCATGTCCACAAACTCAGCGGGTACTCCGCCCTACCAGCTGGATTGCGGTAATGGAGCCGTTACACGCTCAATCCCAAGCACTCATCAGGTTAGCTATACACCTAGACACAAAAATATCAGCCATATCAAAACTACAGCCAGAGGCCTTAATACGGTTCACGCTGGAACGCTCACTCGAGCCAAGGCCGCCATCAAGCCCACCAACAAGAACAAGGCTTTGGCTAACGCTGTCAGACAAGCCAAGGTCACTATAAAACCAGCCGGCAAGCTCCCGGCTAAAAGCAAAAATTTTCATAAAGCCAAAGCCGACATCAAAGCAGCCGGTAAAATAAAGAATGTGCAAAGAGTTGCACTCCATTGAGCTAATGAGCCAATTTCAATAGACTTGTGTGAGAAGCCATGGATGGCAATACTAAATCGGTTCAGAAGGCCCAAATTATTAATGCATGGCTGATACCGCCCCAACAAATCAACCTATGTGAAAAATAAAGACTGAGCCCGTATTCTGCAAGATCCAGCTTTATTTCCTCTTCAAACAACCTTCCCTTTTCTAAGCTCTTCCCAGTTTTCCTGAAGACGCGCAAAGAACGACACGACGGCTGATTTTCCACCCCGTGTATTAAACAGTTTTTTATCGCCTACAATCGACCGACATTTTTATTTAAATAATTGTATTAGTTTACTATTTTGCTATAATATGAATATATTCATATCGAATGTGGCGTCTGTTTCCTGCTACTCATTCAGGATAAATAAACGGAAATAAGCGGGGACAATTTTCGAGGTCGTTGTTTTGTGGATTAAAGCGATTTGCAAGTCATCAGCCTCCCCAGCATATGAATATATTCATATGCTGTTGGATTCAAGTCTTCGGAGACTTTATGTTAGTTCAAATTATTGATAAACATCGTCACGCGGTCAATGTCATTAAATCCGCTCTTTTATCGGCCGGCATTAGCGGACGCGCTGTTTGCGTGCTAATTGATAATCCGCGCGATCAAAACGAAGCAGGAGAAAACTATTCCGTTTTTGTATCGGCACCTACCGGAGCCAATATTGAACCGTTTTATGTGACAGGAAAAACCCTTGTAGAGGCTGTTAAAAATATGATCTGTTCAATCAAAACAGGGAAAAACTGCATTAAAACGGAAGCGTCCGCTTTAGCGCCGTTCTAATGCATTTTCGTATGAGCCAGGGTAGCCGCCCTAGCCTGCGTTTCCCAAAGTTTGCTCATTAAAAACATTTAAATTATGTCATCCCGACACACCGATCAAGTTAACCAGCTTTCTCAATCAAGCCGCCAAAAATGGCTGCTGGAGAGGTCTGGACAAACAACCCCATGCTCAAACCCTGACGCTTGGTGACTGCGTTTTATCTATATGGAATATTCAACACACTGGCGGGCTTGTAACCGCTTGCCTGCCTTTTATTTCATCTGCACATTAGGTATTTGTCATGTATTCGACAGAACAATTCGTTGACCGGGCAACACCGGTTAAAGATCAAGATACACAACTCGCGGTTATTTCCGCCAACCCACTGGATCTTCCGGCGGCTACCTTTCAAGAAGGTTTGGATCGTCGCAAGCAAAACCGAGCCGCTCTCATGGTTTGGATTCGTGACGCACTGGTTGATGGTTCCGACTTCGGTAAAGTCCATACTGTCAGCCGTTCAAAATGTCAGGCCGGCAAAAACTGCCAAAACCCAAACCATTTCAGTAAATCGAGCCTATTCAAGCCAGGTGCTGAAAAAATATGCGGCATGTTAGGTGTGACTGTGCGTTATCCGTCATTACCGGAGTATGAAAAAGCCGCCCTCACCGGCACAAACCTAAGCCAAATCATCATACGTTGCGAAATTGTCGACGGTTCCGGCCGGGTAGTGGCGGACGGTGTGGGCGCCCGCATTATTTCCCAGGACAACGGCGACATTAACAAAAGTCTGAAGATGGCCGAAAAGTCCGCTCACATTGATGCCACGCTAAGAATGGCAGGCCTTTCCGAAGTATTTACCCAGGATATTGAGGATATGGTTCGGCTCCGCGAAGCCGAAAGCATCCAACGCGCCGAAGCCGAGCTGAATACCGGCTTTGATGGTATCAGTAAAACTCAGCATCAGCAGCTTGAAACCAAAATCAAGGAGCTCGGACTTGACCGGGCCAGGGTTAAAGAGTGGATGGCTAAAGCATCGCACAACCGCTTCACCAGCTTCTTAGAGCTCAACCAGGAGTTTTACCAAATTCTTTACAACAAGCTCGACCAATTCGCGGAGAGTGGCTCAATGAGCGTTAAAGAAGCCTTATCGATTTTGGGCCTTAGCGCTTTTGCCGATCAGGAAGCGATCAAAGCGGCTTACCGTAAAGCTTGTATTACATATCGTCCAAACAGGAATCAGGCAGGTCCGGAAATGATAAAAGCAGTCAATACCGCTTACCGTCTATTGAAAGAAATTGCTTATGACGGAGTCGAGCATCCGATCCAGGAAGAAGTAAACAGCGATTTCGGCGACATGTTAAACGATGCAATAAATGCGGTTATCGGCTTTGACGGTGTCAATGTTAAGACTTTCGGTGCTTGTGCTTGGCTCTTTGGTAACACCGAGGCACATAAAGAATCGATAAAAGCCGCCGGTTATCGCTGGGCTAATAAAAAATCCGCCTGGTACTTTAGCTCAACCGTTAACAGTGAAACGCCCCATAAAACTGTTTTAGAGCACTAAGTACAAATCAAGAGCGGCGTTATCAATCGCCGCTCGACCAAGCTGAGAAAATTATTATGAATAGATTATCTTTATACGAGTTAAGCGCAAACTATCTGCAAGCCTTGGATTTTTTGACAGACCCGGAAATGGATTTGCCCATTGAGGCTGTCAATGACACCTTGGAAGCTTTAGGTGGAGAACTTGAAGATAAAGCCATCAACGTTGCCAAATTTTTCCGTAATATGGAAGCCGCTGCCGATGCCATCAAAACTGCGGAGGCAAATATGGCTAAACGCCGGAAAGCTTTGGAAAACCGGGTTCAATGGTTAAAAAATTACATAAAAGGAAACATGGAACTGTGCGGCATCAGCGACATTGAATGCCCTCACTTTAAGCTTTCAATCCAAAAAAATCCGGCCGTCGTAAATATTATTGATGAAGACGCGATACCGGAACAATTCAAAGAGAAAGTAATTAGCTGGAAAATTGATAAAACTGCGATCAAAGACGCGATTAAATCCGGTTCTATCGTGCCCGGCACCGAGCTGATCAACGGCACACGCCTAGCCGTTAAGTAAGCGTTTCAACCTAAAAAGAGCCGCAACAGCGGCTCTTTTTTTTGCTCAAATTATGGATTCATTCATATAATAACCAAAATAATTCTAAAACTTCACTCATCAACGAGTACCCCTGATGCAAATAGGCGACATTGTAAAATGTAAGCGACTTGATCTTAGCTTGATTCAAAAAGAACTTGAATCCCGGTCCGGCGTGACTCAATCGATGATTAGCAAAATCGAAAACGGCAGTGCAGAAAATGTTTCCATTGATGTACTCAGAAAGCTGGCTAAAGCTTTAAACTGCGCCTTGGTTGATTTACTGCCCGAAGCAGACAAAAATACAAATAAAAAAGACTTTTTATAACACGGCACTATATACCGTCTTTTGTTTCGTATGCGTATCAGGCTCCGCCCCCCATTTTTTTAATGGCCGTTTAACTGGCGGCTCCCTCTCGACAAATTACTGTCAACTATTTCTAGGTCTTGTGCAGCAGATTAACAGCTTGTCCACGCACAACAAAGACCTGCCCTATTCCTCCCGATATCAAGAGGCGCGGCGATTCGATTATGCCGTTTAACCATAAATTAGGCGTCGAACGGAGTTGATGATGAAGTCAAAAATTAATCGTAATTTTTATAAAACCTGTGTTTGTTTGGCGTGTTTAAGCAATCTGGTTTGGGGAGTCGACACGGTAGCGGCTAAAAGCGGAGCCAAAGCACACCCCATTAAAAAAATCGATACCACCCCGAATACTCGCGATGATGACATATGGGCCTTTACTCTTGAATCAAATACTTATCGTAATACGGTATATTTAAGCCCGGTGCTGGATTTTTCCTCAAAAAATGGCTGGGACATACAGATTGCCTCCTATAACATACCGGTTTACGGCGGCGGCGCACAGAACTATGAATGGGACAGCTATATCAACCTGTCGAAGACCTTTGATATTAATACCCAGTTTAAAGCGCTTTTGGGAACCCAGAATGGCACGACGTTATTTTCATCGCAACGCCAATTTCATAACGTAGAGTATGCATTGGCACTCTATCAGCCCATTCCTACCGCGAATATTCACGCGGGCCCTTACTGGGCGAATAAAGCAATCACTACAACTACCGATGTATTCGCGTATACCGTTGGCTTTGGTGTGGAGCTCATCAAAAATAAGCTGGCGGTTCAAGGCGATTACTTTAGCGGTAACAGCAATGTATCCGGCGCTATTGTCAACGTGATTTATCGAGTATTACCCAAAGTTCAAGTCTATGTCGGCGTCGGCGTACCTGAAAAGGATTCCGGCAATGAGTTCTATGGCACCGTGGGCCTGAGCTTGTTCTCAAAAGGTAGTGCCGAAGAGCTTGATAACTCAACAGTTGCCCAGTAAATCGGTATTAACCCTGCCCTTCTTTTCAAGATAATTTTGCCCAGTTGACCTCCTCAAATATATGCAGTTTACTATCAGCCCTCTCTGTATCTCACGCAATCGGTGGGCTATACAAATTTCATTTCACCCTCTAAAGAATAATTAAATGATGTTGCGGCATATCAAGGTTCGTCCACGACTGATGTCTACCCTAATGGTTATAGGTACTCTTCATTTTTTATTGTTGCCGGAAAGCTGGCGAACCGTAACGCGGTTATTAACGGCATGGGATTTTGGCATTTTCCTTTACCTGATACTGATATCAGTCATGATGAGTAAATCGGATGTAGATACGATACGCTCACGTGCAACGGCACAAGATGAGGGCGCCATAATAATTCTTGTCTTCACCATCGTGACTGTCATGGCAAGTCTGGTTGCCATTGTGGCAGAACTGGCCACCGCAAAAGCACAAAACGATACCAGCCACGCCCATATTATTTTAACGGGTGTTACGGTCATCTTATCGTGGATGTTTATGCAAGCCATGTTTGCACTGCATTACACCCATGAGTATTACATTAGGAGTTCAAAAACAGACAATGGCGGACTGGAATTCCCCGATAAGAACCTGCAACCCGATTATTGGGATTTTATTTATTTCTCGTTCATCATCGGCACGGCGGCACAAACGGCTGACATAAACATCGTCTCGCAAAGCTTTCGCCGTCTGGTCACCCTTCATTGTGTGATCGTATTTTTTTTCAACCTCATCATTTTAGCCTTGACGGTTAATATAGGCGCAAGCTTACTCGCTTAACCGGCGCATCTCTCTCGACAAATTACAATCAACTGCTTTGGTTGTTGCAATGTTAGTACAGGCCCTTGTCTTAATGCATATTCTTTCGTTGCTGTTTGTTCGGTAGCGAACTGATCTTAATCTTATCGGAAGCTATTATTCGCTTTTGTAACCAAAGGGCGTCATTAACACGAAAAATCCTCATCGGGCATGTGAGCAGAACTTAATCAACCAACCTGCTCGAAAGCCTCTTCACCAAAGGCTTTGCTGAAAATATTTTCGAAAACGACCGTTTGTGAGAATTTTAACTGCGAACTTTTGAAGAGATAAAACAATGGCACAAGAAATTGAACGAAAATACTTGGTGCAGTCAGATGCATGGCGCGACCAATCGCAGTCAAAAGCAAATATCCGGCAAGGCTATTTGTCCATCCATGAAAAGCGCAACGTGCGCATCCGCATCGAAGAGGATCAGGCCTTTTTGACCATTAAGGGCAAGCCAAATGGGCATACGCGCGCCGAGTACGAGTATCCGATTCCAATCGAGGATGCCAAACAAATCGTCGACAACCTCTGTCTCAAGCCGCTGATTACCAAAACCCGCCACAAAATCCCGATGGGTAAACTTACTTGGGAGGTCGACGAATTCGCAGGGGAAAACAGTCCGCTGGTGTTGGTCGAGGTCGAAACACGTACCCAAAAACCGCCGCCGGGGAAGCCGGATTGGGTAGGCGATGAGGTTTCTGATGATTCACGCTACCTGAACATCAACCTGGTCGATCATCCCTATAGCGATTGGGCAGACAAAGCGGGTCAGCAAAAAACCAAGTTCTATTTAAAACGAAGCGAGTCGGTTGCGCATGGGCTAAAACGCATTTTGACAGAGCAGCTGGAAGCCGCAATCGATCAACTGAAACAATATGAAAGCTCACCGGAAGAGTCGGTTCACGAAGCGCGCAAATCGATCAAAAAGGTGCGCTCCACCCTCCGTCTGATGCGCCCTGTGTTCAACTCGGGTTTTGCCAAGGAGAACGATGCGCTACGCGACATCGGCCGCAAGCTCTCTGAAATTCGCGACGCCTACGCCCTTATCGAAACTTTTGATTACTTGAATGCCAACTATCGCAATGAACTCGGCGATGATAGCCTGACGAACCTGCGGCAAGTGCTGGTCGACCAAAGACAAGCTCAAACAGAGGGCTTCGACAGTGCGTACCGGATTCCACAGCTCGTTGAAGATCTGCAACAAATTTGCAAACACGCAAAAACTTGGCCATACAAAGAGGCCAGTATTGATTTGCTGGCCGAAGGAATTGCTACAACCCTGCGTCGCGGCCGTAATCGATTTCACGAGGCCTACGATACTCAACGCCCGGAGATTTTCCACGAATGGCGCAAACGCACCAAAGACCTGCGTTACCAATTGAGTTTGCTTCAAAAGCTATGGCCGGACGTGTTTCAGGGCTACTTGGAATCGACCAAAACGCTGGAGAAGCTATTAGGCATGGATCACAATCTGGTGGTATTACGTGACACGCTGCTCAAGTCCGACAATAGGGTGGAATTTGATCAAGAGCGCCGGCAACTGCTGCCGATCATTGACCGGGAACAGAATGCCGGCAGGAAGAAAGCAAAGAAGCTTGGAGCGCGCATCTACAGCGAGAAGCCGAAGCAGTGGATAAGACGTATCGAGCAGAGTTGGGATGCTTGGAAAAAGAATTGATTCGAAGAACCCACTTAATGACGGGATCGTATTTGCGCTCAACTGAGACTATCGAAGGATTTAATCAGTCCTTTCCTAACATAGGTTTTCGTTTCGTTGGACTTCACCCCTCTATTTTGCAATGGTGATATCAGGTACACCGGCTTTGGGAAGCTCGGACATCGTCATCTGAAAAATCTGTGAAAGTACCCGAAAAGCTGTTTGATTCCAAGATGAAGAGCGGCTCGATTGAACAGCGTAATAGTTATCCCGATATTTCACAGGAAGCTCGACATCCGCCGGTTCACTGTCGGATTTTAAAATGGCGATGACCGAGACTGGATTTTCAGTTACCGGTGGTGTTCTCGGATCTTTAGCAACATCTATTTCGGGCTCTGTGGTAAAAGTGCGTCCGATGAAATACATGATATTACTAAAGCTGCGCAACCTGAATTTGCCGTGCAAGGGATACTCGCCGCCAGGAAAACCCGGTCGAATATCAACCAGAAGATCGTTAAGCGCGTTTTTCTCAGCCTCATCGTTCAGGGCGATTCTCTCCTCGTTACTCAGGATAGACGGATCGTAGTTCGTTAGAACCGTTCGGCCGATGACCTGCTTGGTCAATTTATAGATCGATTCTTTTGGATCGCCGGTGATCGAATATTTCGGTTCCAATGCCTGGAAGGCCTTCCCGTCGAGCGATGAAGAAGGCAGTGACCAGCGTCGCTCGAAAATCAAAGGTTCTGCGTACAACTGGTCTTGATCCTGAATAGAAGACAGATGCAGTACGATGCGTCGAAAAGTGGCGTAATCCTGCAAGTTTCGTGGACGATTGTGGTATACACCTTCCTTGCTTTGAGTGCGAAACTCCAGAGTCACCAGACGCAGCAACAGATCGACATCAATGTTCTGACGCAAAAGTAAAGTCAGTTTGTCTTCGGTTAACGGGGTGAGCATGCGTTGCGTAAACTCCTCCCCTTCCATGGGTACAATACTGATGGTCGGATTTTCCGAAACGCTACCGCCGAAAATCGGCATCAGAATGGCGCCGTTATTCCCGGCCAACGCCGGAGTGGCTCCCGCATTGGCCTGAAAGTTCAATGTCGCGGCAATATTCGAGATACCCGAAAAATAGATCGGCTGATTAAGGCTGGCGCGAGCAATATTGAGCAGCAATTGCTTCGATACCACGTCAGAGATCGATTCGTTGTAGGCAATCGCCACATGATCAAGAGCCATCGGTGAAAAACAGCCTGGAAGCCAGGAAGCGAAAAAGAATAAAGCAAGAAGGCGAAACCGGGCATCCGCTTTTAGCCTGCTACGAACATAAGAATGCGCTTGAAGAATCAGTTCAATCATGAGGGCTGTCAACTTAATGCTCAATTTAGAATAGATGGATCACAGTCAGCTCTATCCTATCATTACAACATTATTTATTTTCATATTTCCTTATTGCCGGTCTAGTCTGCCTACATCGGTTATGTGTGCCATCGTACAGACGGATACTTAACAAATTTAGTATTGTTGCCAAGCAGGCTAATTATTGGCTTATAACACTATTCATTATTTATTCCGGGAAAAGAAATGACACAAGGACAAAGCAAAGCTCACGATCAAACGACGCCACAGCAACAACAGCAGGAGCATCATCATTATCATCAGAACGCGGCACAGTCGCATGATCAGGCAGCCGAGCACCATAAGAAAGCCGCTAAGTGTCACGAATCCGGGGATCATAAAACAGCGGCACACCATGCTCATATTGCGCATGGGCATTCGATTCAGGCGACAGAACACGAAGCGGAATGTTGCAAGGAATATTCAAAAACGCACAGCTGCTGTGAAAACTCGCAAGATGAATGAAACAGGTACACAAAGTTAGGAAATAAGTAGGCGTTTATATGAAAAAATTTGTGCGCGGCTATAGCGCACTAACCACGATTATTCATATGGCGGCAGATTTTCAGAAACACTTCCAGATCTCGCCTTTGCGCCGATGCTGTAAACATTACCGGGAACGCGGCGGGTCGTCCGGGTTCATTAAAAAACTCATCATTTACCAGTACCGGAGCGGGATTTTACGATTTTGGATTGTGTTGGTTTAGAGGCGGTTACTTGCAAATGTGCTCAAACGAATAAAGAAACCTACCAAAATATTTTAGGTAAGGCTCACAGATAATCACTTAAAACATGTCGAAGCAAAAATGAAAGATCCTGATGATATTGCAAAAAAATTCTTTGGTGCGTCTTATGAATCATTGGATGAAGCTCATAAAAAGGTTGCAGAACATGTTACCGGACAAAAACACATTGCAAAAAATACCGCAAAGGAATTTGATAAAAATACAACTTTTGGTCAGCGAGCAGCAGATGCGGTTGCGGCTTTCGGAGGTTCATGGACTTTTATTATTCTGTTTGCGCTAATCCTGATTGTCTGGATTATTTTGAATTCGTTCATTTTGGTTAAGTACAGCGACAGTTTTGATCCCTACCCTTATATCTTACTCAACTTGTTTCTTTCCATGCTGGCGGCTATACAGGCTCCTATCATTTTGATGTCGCAAAACAGGCAGGCGGAAAAAGATCGGCTTAATGCGGAACATGATTATGAAGTCAATCTAAAATCCGAACTCGAAATCATGATGCTACATGAAAAAATGGACTTATTGCGAGAAAAACAGTGGATCGAACTGTTGGCAATTCAGACCGAACAAATCAGGTTGCTGAGCGGGTTGATACAGCAGAAGATCGTGACTAAGTGAAATTTGTCCAGGCGATCAAAGAGGTTAGCCCCACGAACAAAATATCAACATGATTGACATGCGCATAGAATCACATCGCAATTCCGCTGGCAGGCGAAAGCCGGGGATCCGAAGAAAAGTCTCAATCTATATTTCTTGATTAGGAAAAATCATGTCATCTCAAAATGAAACGGCAACCAGAATATTTTGCCGAGCTACAGTTGTTATTATAGGATTGGTCGCTTTCATTCCGATATACGCAGCAAATCTTCTTGACTCGCAAGAATTAATTCAACTGCTCGGCATCGGACAACAGGAACTGAAGAATCTGGATCAAGGAAAAACCGTTTTCTTTAATGTTGCGGAGGATGATAAGAAAGAGCTGGCCGCCGGTGTTGCCATCTATTTGCCCATAGCGCCATCCAGAATCATCCAGTTTATCCATAAAAAGGGCTTGTCATCTCTCGACCCCGATGTCACTGCGCATGGCATTATTCCACTGCAGGCAACGCTGGAGACGTTTAAAGGTTTCGGTTTCAAGGCTGGGGATGATGAAGCCGAGGACTTTTCGCAAGAAGCGCCGGAAAGGCGATTTAATCTGTCAACTCAAGAATTCCACACTCTTAAGGCTACCGGTTCCACGCGATCTGATGAGGCGTCGCAGGCCTATCGGAAGATATTATTGGAACGCTGGCAAAATTATCGTAAAAACGGTTTGAAGGGCATTGCAAGCTATGACCGTGATAATGGCCCGAAAGCCAATCCTTCGGCAGAACTGCGCTTAGCCACGCTGGACAGCAAGATTCTGGCGCGTTACTTTCCAGAACTTTATCAGGCTTGGCTTAATTATCCAGCCGCATTGCCGGCAGGCGCCGAGGAGCTGTATTTCTGGATTAATCGTAAGGTCGAAGGCCGTCCTACGGCGATTCTTGGGCATCGAGTCATGCTATCTGCGGGTGCCGGCGAGGTAATCCTTTCACGGCAGTTTTATGTCGGACATTCCTATAACGCCAATCAACTCAGTATTGCCTGCTTGCCTTATCGCGACGGCTCGTTGGTTTTTTATACAAACAGAAATTTTACCGACCAAGTCGCCGGTTTTGGCAGCGATCTGAAGCACTCGATCGGACGCGAGCAAATGCAGGGCGAAATCATTAAGCAGCTGACCAACTTGCGCAAGGCCCTCAAATAAGTTGCCGTGCCAACCAGCTCAATACTTTACGCGAGTGCATGAAGCAAACAAATATTAATTATTCGAGGAGGATTCTATGTTGGTGACATTTTCAACCAATGCTTATTCCGACATCACCCTATTTGGGGATGTCGCGCTGACCCTGCTGAAAATGATGGGGCATAGTGCAACCGTACCCGGTGCTATTTTGTCAGATGATGTTCCTGAAGCGTTGCGTCGGTTAACAGCCGCTATCAAGGCAGAACAATCTTCCCCGTCAGATGAGGATAAAGATGGGCATGAGCCGGTGGTGAGCATCGCAAATCGAGCACTGCCTTTAATTAATCTACTGACTGCGGCAGCAAAAGCAGGCCATAATGTCATGTGGGAATAAATCAGGGGCCATCATGAAACTGGCATCGCTCTGAAAGCGATGGACACAGCCTTGGACGTTATTGCAACGCCATTGCCAAATTAAATGAGCGACAGTTACAGATAAAGGAATTATGAATCGCGAAGCTAATATTATAAACCTTGGCAAGGTTGTCTCTGTACGAGGCAGTGTCGTGGATATTCAGTTCGATGAAAATTTGCCGCCCATCTACTCGTTGCTCCATGCGAATAAGGGAGACATTGTCATCGAGGTTTTAGCTCAACTGGATGTGCATCGGGTACGCGGGATTGCATTGACGCCAACGCAAGGTCTCGCCCGCGGCATGGCCGTAGAGGATACCGGCGGGCCTTTGAATGCGCCGGTCGGCAAAGGAATTCTCTCGCGTATGTTTGACGTGTTCGGGAACGCGATCGACGGTCAGGCGGTACCGGTCGATGTCCAGCGACGTTCGGTGCATCGCGCTCCGCCACCGCTGGCACGCCGCTCTACCCAGTCGGAGATATTCGAAACCGGCATCAAGGTCATTGATGTGCTGGTGCCGCTGGAGCGCGGCGGCAAGGCGGGACTGTTTGGCGGGGCGGGCGTGGGCAAGACGGTGTTACTTACCGAAATGATCCATAACATGATCGGGCACCAAGAAGGCGTCAGCATTTTCTGCGGTATCGGCGAACGTTGCCGCGAAGGCGAGGAGCTATACCGTGAAATGAAGGAAGCCGGCGTATTGCCGAACATGGTGATGATCTTCGGCCAAATGAATGAACCGCCTGGCGCCCGTTTTCGAGTCGGCCATGCGGCATTGACGATGGCCGAGTATTTTCGCGACGACGAGCACCGCGATGTATTACTGCTTATCGACAACATCTTCCGCTTCATCCAGGCAGGCATGGAGGTCTCCGGCTTGATGGGCCAGATGCCCTCGCGTCTGGGCTATCAGCCGACCATGGGTACCGAGCTGTCGGGCTTGGAGGAGCGCATCGCCAACACCGATACCGGTGCAATCACCTCAATCCAGGCAGTCTATGTCCCTGCGGACGATTTGACCGATCCGGCGGCAGCGCATACCTTCTCGCATCTGTCCGCATCCATCGTGCTATCACGCAAGCGCGCCAGCGAAGGGCTTTTTCCGTCCATTGATCCGCTGCAATCCAGCTCCAAAATGGCCACGCCCGGTATCGTCGGCGAACGGCATTACCGCTTGGCGCAGGAAATCCGGCGGACACTGGCGCAATACGAGCAACTTAAAGACATCATTGCCATGCTTGGCCTGGAGCAGCTTTCGCCCGAGGACCGCAACGTAGTCGCACGAGCCCGTCGCTTGGAGCGTTTTCTTACCCAGCCTTTTTTCACTACCGAGCAGTTCAGCGGCCTCAAGGGTAAGCTTGTCAGCCTCAAAGATTCACTGGACGGTTGTGAGCGTATCCTGAACGATGAATTCAAAGACTATCCGGAGAGCGCTCTTTATATGATCGGTACCGTGGATGAGGCGAAAGAAAAAGTAAAAACCGCCAAGCCGGATTCCAAAGACTCGTCCGAGCCTATCGCGAAGCCTGCCGCTGATGCCGAACCCAAAGCTGCTCCCGAACCTCAACAAAAGGTCGAACATGCTGCCGATGCTGATGAATCTTAAGATTCTCCTGCCGTTCAAAATCTTTGCAGAAGAAACCGGCGTGTTGCGTATTGTGGCGGAAACACGCGAGGGTTCCTTCGGACTCCTGCCCCACCGGCTTGACTGTGTCGCAGCACTTGAGCCGGGAATCCTGATCTACGAAACAGAATCCGACGGGGAAGTTTTGCTGGCGGTGGATGAAGGGATATTGGTCAAAACCGGCCTGGACGTGCTTGTTTCCGTGCGTCGGGCATTGGTCGGAACCGATCTCGGCCAATTGCGCGCTGCGGTGGAGCAGGAATTCCTGATCCTGGACGAACAAGAGCAAAGCATGCGCTCGGTCATGACGAAATTGGAAGCCGGATTTCTACGCCGTTTTGCGAGCTTTCATCATGAATAACGAACCCAAAAAAACTTCGAAGAACGCGCCAACCTTGGCCTCTCAAGTTGGCGCCAAGGCGGCGCGCAAACTCAGAGCCAAGCGTAATGCCACGCCGGGCGTTTGGTTCGGCTTAGGAATGATGGGGCTGATCGGCTGGTCGGTGGTTGTACCGACGCTGCTCGGTGCAGCGCTGGGCATCTGGTTAGACCAGCGCTATCCGGGAGGCCGCTCCTGGACCCTGGCTTTGTTGGTGGTCGGCCTCATGATCGGCTGTTTCAATGCAGGGCATTGGGTTGTTAAAGAAGATCAGGCGATGCGGGATGAGCAGGAGGACAACGATGAATGAAATACTGATAGGGCTGCTGGTCTGGCTGGCGGGATTACTGCTTGGCGCGATTTTCTTCGGCGGCCTTTGGTGGACGGTTCGTAAATGCGTGTCGTCTCAACGGCCGGCGCTGTGGCTGCTGCCCAGCCTGTTGTTAAGGATGGGCATTACGCTGGCTGGATTTTATTTTATAGCCGACGGTCATTGGCAGCGGATGCTGCTATGTCTCCTTGGCTTTCTGATGGCACGCCTTGCCATGACCAGGCTGACCCGGTCGTCAGGAGAAAACCTGACTCGTTCACCGACGGAGACCCGCCATGCACCTTAGCCCCGATCAGATGATATTCTGGCAACACGGCTTTCTCAAGCTCAACGCGACCATTGTCTTTACATGGGGATTGATGTTTGTGTTGGTTGTCGGTTCAAAGCTCGTTACCCGCTTACTTTCCACGGATCTGCAACGTACCCGCTGGCAGAACCTTTTAGAAATTGTCGTCACCGCTATCGAAAAACAAATCGAAGAGGTTGGCTTGAGTGAGCCACGCAAATATCTCGGTTTTCTGGGTACGTTGTTCCTGTTCGTCGCTACCGCCAGCCTATGCACCATTATTCCCGGTTACGAGCCGCCGACGGGCTCGCTTTCAACCACGGTGGCACTGGCGCTATGCGTATTGGTGGCCGTGCCGTTCTTCGGCATCCTGGACCAGGGCTTGGGCGGCTACCTCAAGTCTTACGTCGAACCCACAGTTATCATGTTGCCTTTTAATATTATCAGTGAAATCTCCCGAACGCTGGCGCTTGCCGTCCGCCTATTCGGCAACATGATGAGCGGGGCGATGATTATCGGTATTTTACTGACTATCACGCCCTTCATTTTTCCGGTCGTCATGACGGTGCTCGGTCTGCTGACCGGCATGGTACAGGCCTATATCTTCAGCATCCTGGCCGCAGTCTATATTGCGGCCGCTACGCGCACCCGCAAACCCAAGCCTGAACCGGTATCCAAAACTTGAAACAACAAACCAACCAAAGGACACATTATGGATAGCATGACTATTATCGCGGTGGCATCGATTGTCATCGCCGGCATCACCACCAGTTTCGGCTGTATGGGGCCTGCGCTGGCCGAAGGAAAAGCGGTCGCGACTGCGCTGACTTCGCTGGCCCAGCAGCCCGACGCCTCCGCTACCATTACCCGGACCCTGTTTGTCGGTCTGGCGATGATCGAGTCCACGGCCATCTACTGTTTCGTGGTCTCGATGATTCTTATTTTCGCCAATCCGTTCTGGAATCACGTCATCGCGCAAACTACGGGACATTAACCCATGCTGATTGATTGGTTCACCGTCGGTGCCCAGGCGCTCAATTTCCTGATTCTGGTGTGGTTGATGAAACGTTTTCTTTACCAACCCATCCTTCATGCCATCGATGAACGGGAAAAGCGAATCGCCGCTGAACTGAGTGACGCCGATACGAAAAAAGCCGAAGCCCAACAAGAACGCGACGAGTTCCAGCACAAAAATGAGGAATTCGACCGGCAGCGCGCGGCACTGTTGAGTAAAGCGACAGACGAGGCGCAGGCTGAACGTCAGCGTCTGCTCGACCAAGCCCGGCAGGCAGCCGACGCCTTGACTGCCAAACGACAGGAAACACTGCGCAACGATGCGCATAATCTAAATCAAGCCATCACCCGACGGGCCCAGCAGGAAGTGTTTGCGATCGCCAGAAAAGCGCTGACGGATCTCGCTACGACGGATTTGGAAGAACACCTGGGCGAAGTGTTCACTCGCCGCTTGCGCGAGCTGGACGGCCAAGCCAAACAAAGCCTTGCCGAAGCGCTTAAAACAGCGACTGAGCCCTCGCTGGTCCGTAGTGCGTTTGACTTGCCTGCGGAGCAACGCGTGGTAATACAAAATGCGCTGAATGAAACCTTCTCGGCCGAAATCCACATACGATTCGAGACTGCGCCAGACCTGATCAGCGGCATTGAGTTTACTACCGGCAATGGGCAAAAGGTGGCGTGGAGCATCGCGGATTATCTAGTGTCGCTGGAAAAAGGCGTCGATGAACTTCTGAATGAAAACGACAAGCCTATAGCTAAGGTCGAGCCTAAGCCTGACGTCCAAACCGAGCCTAAGCTCGAAACGAAGAGCCAATGAATAGGGAACCTGAGAGTCTCCAGAACGTTTTCGACAACGCTTTCGCCGGAATAACACAGGTGCGGGAAGCTTTCACGCCGCAACTGACGCAACGGGAAGTGGGCACGATCACGACGGTGTCCACCGGCATAGCCAAAGTCTCCGGTCTTCCCGGCGTAGGCTTTGAGGAGTTGATAAAGTTTCCAGGCGGCGTGTTCGGCATCGCATTCAACGTAGACGAGGACGAAATCGGCGTCGTGCTGCTCGGCGAATACTGGCATCTGCATACAGGTGATGAAGTCGAGCGCACTGGCCGGGTCATGGATGTGGCCGTGGGCGATGGCTTGCTGGGACGCGTCATTGATCCTCTAGGCCGGCCGCTTGACGGCAACGGATCGGTGGCCTCCAGTAAGCGCTTGCCCATCGAACGTCCCGCTGCATCTATCATGAACCGCGCGCCGGTAACTGTGCCGCTGCAGACAGGCCTCAAAGTTATTGATGCGTTGATCCCCATCGGGCGCGGTCAGCGCGAATTAATTCTGGGCGACCGGCAGACCGGCAAAACCGCCATTGCACTCGATACGATTCTCAACCAACGCGACCAAAATGTGCTATGTGTTTATTGCGCCATTGGCCAGCGCGCTTCCTCTGTAGCGAAGACTGTGGCTATCTTGCGCGAGAAAGGTGCGTTGGATTACACCGTCGTGGTTGTGACAGAGGGCAACGACCCGCCAGGTCTCGCCTTCATCGCTCCTTACGCCGCGACCAGCATCGCGGAGCATTTTATGGAAGCGGGACGCGACGTACTGATCGTTTACGATGACCTCACCCAACACGCCTATGCCTACCGAGAGCTTTCCTTGCTGCTCCGCCGGCCGCCCGGACGCGAAGCCTTCCCCGGCGACATTTTTTATATTCATTCGCGGTTACTGGAACGAGCGACGCATCTTAGCGATGAGCTTGGGGGCGGTTCGCTGACCGCCTTGCCTATCATCGAAACCGAAGCGCAGAATATTTCCGCTTATATACCGACCAACCTGATTTCCATCACGGACGGGCAGATCTATCTTTCGCCTTCGCTGTTTGAATTGGGCGTGCTGCCCGCTGTCGATGTCGGCAAGTCCGTTTCGCGCGTCGGCGGCAAGGCGCAGCGGGCAGCCTACCGTGCGGTGGCGGGTAATCTCAAACTCGCCTATGCCCAGTTCGAGGAACTTGAAACCTTTGCCCGGTTCGGCGCTCGCCTGGATGAAAACACCCGTAAATCCATCGATCATGGGCGTCGAATCCGCGCCTGCCTCAAGCAGCCGGAATTCGCACCGGTGTCGGTGCCGGCACAAATCGCCATATTGCTGGCCTTGACTGCGGAGCTTTTCGACGCTGTTCCAATTGACCGGATGACGGAGGCCGAGCTCGCTGTGGACAAAGCCGCTGTGAATATTCCTGTTGAAGTTTGCGCGCGAATGAATACCGCTGAAAAATTGAGCAATGAGGATCGTGATACGATCATCGAAATCGCCCGCCAAGCGCTCGAAGAGTTTCAACCCAAAGCAGAGCAAGATCAAGAGACTAAAGAAGTTACGGCACTTAAAGCCAAACCGAAGCCCGACATTAAGCCGGATGAGTCCAAGCTTGAGCCTAAACCCAATGAGCAGAAATCATGAACGATACGACAGCGAGCTTGAGCAGAAAAATCAGCAGCGCCGGGGATCTCCAGTCCGTTGTCCGCACCATGAAGGCCCTGGCCGCTTCGAGTATCGGCCAATACGAACGATCAGTGCTCGCGTTGGCTGACTATTACCGTACCGTAGAACTTGGGTTAAGTGTGTGCCTTCGCAAAATTGAGCCAAGGATCATGAGCCCAAAGCAGAAGGAAAGATCCGCTCACAATGTGATCGGCGCCATCGTGTTCGGTTCCGACCAGGGACTGGTCGGCCAGTTTAATGAAGTGGTGGCCGATTATGCGATTAAGAACCTCGCAGCCCTGCCTGGAAAAGTCCAAGTTTGGGCCGTCGGTGAGCGTGTGCATGCGCGATTGGCGGACACGGATCTGCCGTTAATAGGCCTATTTACGGTCCCGAATTCCGTCAAAGCTATCATTCCTCTGGTCGGGCAGATTCTTGTGGAGAGCGAGATGCTCCACCGCCATTCGGCTATGCTGATGACCGGCCAAGGGGAAGCTACCGAACTTCATCTTTTTTACAACCGTCCCACATCCGGGGCTGTTTATGAACCCGTTAGTCAACGCCTGCTGCCGCTGGATGAAGACTGGTTACGCAAACTGGCCGAACACCCTTGGCCGACAGGAAACTTGCCCGAGATTATCGGGGATGGCACATCAGCTTTGCGCGCGCTCATTAGCGAATATCTTTTCATCTCGCTGTTCCGTGCGTGCGCCGAATCCCTGGCGAGCGAGAATGCGAGCCGCTTGGCGGCGATGGAACGCGCCGACAAAAATATCGATGAATTGCTGGAGAATTTCCACGGCGCTTTCCATCGTTTGCGCCAGAGCGGCATAGACGAGGAACTGTTCGACGTAATTTCCGGCTTCGAAGCGTTGTCAAAAGGAAAAACGCATCGAAGCACAGAGTGAGCAGGCAGATTCGATCCGCTGTATGAAACACTGGACTTTCTACGACCGGAATTGATCGGCCACCCGTCTGACTTCAGTTTAATCTGTTTTTTGAAGCAAGATAATGGTGTCGATGTTCGTAGCAATAGAGTCGCGCACGCGACTGGCCTAGTATTCTTGGCGCTACAGTTTCTACGTTCTTAGGTTGCCAAACTGCGCGAATCTCTGATCGGTCTTCGTACTCTTCCGGGCGTTTTATTAATGCAGGATGGATTCCTGTCAGCGTGGAGGC
The DNA here is from genome assembly GCF_036845245.1 of Methylobacter sp. Taxonomy (NCBI): domain Bacteria; kingdom Pseudomonadati; phylum Pseudomonadota; class Gammaproteobacteria; order Methylococcales; family Methylococcaceae; genus Methylobacter; species Methylobacter sp. The sequence goes on along the minus strand of NZ_DAIUEH010000036.1, from coordinate 21,581 downwards.
GCTGTCGATTTTGTCGGTGTAGAACACTTCACCGTAGCCCAGGAATTCATATTGAGGACCCAGAGCCTCGCTAATTGCACGAAAAAATAAGCGAGCGGATGTTATCTTATAGCAGCTATCATAACCTTCATGATTTTTCAAAAGCCTATGCGTTTCCTTGCAATAGGTTCTGTAGGTTGAGAATATTAAAAAATTCGGTAATGATGCCGTATATTCATTGACCTTGATCTGACCGCTTTCTCCATCGCCTTCAACATGAACTAATCGCTCTAATTCAGGATAGTTTCCGATATTTTGGGCATTCACATTTGATATTGATTTAGCCGGTTCATTCATCCATTCCGGATCGTATGATGTCAGTTCACCATATTTATCAGTCTCTCTGTAGTCAAATAACAAACCAATTCGAGCGGAACCGGAATTTTTCATTGCCAACCAATGTTCATGACTACAGTATTTAAAAAGTTCCATGTTAGTTACTCCTCAATATTTACCACGTTCAGCGCCTGCTTTTTAGTTAAGCCAGGGATTGTGGGGGTTAAACACCTTCTAAACCGCATGAGAAGGCAGTGTCTTGGTAAGAGGTTGTGCTTCTTCGGTGCTAATACCCTCTTCCACGTCATTAAGTTCAGTCGGCCTGCCCATGCAGAGTCTTTGGAACACGCGCGCAGCAGCGATACCGTTAATCACGAAAGCGATAGTGATCGGCAGTGCAAACCAGGGCGCGTGATTACTGGCATGGGAAAGCAATAAGTCTTCACCGAGGAAGGCCGGAGAGATCGGGAATCCGACGAGACCTAAGAAACTCAAAAATAATAGTAAGGAAAGTTTCGGTTCTGTTTCCGCCATCGCCCGATAGGCGAAAGGGGTAGCGGCAAAGTTGTCATTTTTGAGCAGTCTGGCTAAGACCACTATCCCTAAGATCCAGGCCGGAATAATACCGCTGGCAAATATTATTACATCGAACCAAGATTCCGGATTTAAAAGCCAAACGGCCACTCCCGCCAAAATTGAACTTAAGCTGATTGCATTCCAGACACCGAAAGGACTGTGCTTTTGACTAAAAGCGCTTAACGATGCCAGCACCATAAATACCGATATCGGGATCGATAGATATTTAGTACTGACGCCGATCATTACGATGATCAACCCAAACAATGTAAGGCCGCCTACGCCATAAAGAAGTTTCACCCAGAGGTTCAGTGCGTTGATAGTTGCACCTATGCGTTTTAATGGCGACCAAAGTACGGCGCGCACCAACAGTTCCAAATTACCTTCTTGCAGCGAAAATACATAAAGTGTGTTTTGTAGTACCTCCGGCAGCGTACTGCGTAGCGAGGCCGGCAGAAACTGAAATCGTGCATGGTTTCTGATATAAAAATCGGTGTCGGTTGAACCTTCGACTCGTAACAGATGCGCTACGATTGAGGGCGAAACCAATAATTGGTAACAACGTAAAAAAGCGTTACCGAGGAAATGTATCAGTACCAGTGTTTCAAGACCCAGGGCCAGCTCCATGAACATGAAGCCCACCTGGGTAATCGAGGCATAAGCGATTTGCCCTTTAATATTCGACTGCGTTTTTTCGGAAATGCCGGCCACGATAACCGTCAGTAAACCGATGACAAAAACGCTAACGCGGGTTAAATAATGGTAAGACCAAATCGGTGTCGTCCTCAGCAACAGAAATACGCCCAGATGCACCGATAATGCCCCGTAAAAAATAGCGCTGGATGGCGTCGGCCCTTCCATGGCTCTGGGTAGCCAGAAGCAGAAAGGGAACTGCGCCGATTTACCGGAGGCCGCAATCAGAATTAAGGTAGATACCAGCCACAATGAAGCGTAGCCCGCAGGAGGCATGGCCGGATTATTGAATAAATCGGCCAATTGACTGAAATGCTGGCTTTCGTGAAACAACAAATGGCTCATCCAGGCGCCCAGTAATAAGCCGATGTCGCAAAACCGGTAAATGGTATACGCTCTTAACGCGTTACGCACCGGTTGTACGCGGTGCCGGTAGAAGGCGATTAACAAAAACGAAGCGATGCCGACCATTTCCCAACCGGCAAACAGCATGTCGATAGAGCCGGCCAAGATGACCAGATTCAGTCCGAACACGAAGCCGAAAATGGTCAGAAAGAAGCGCTTGTAACCGGCTTCCCTGTGTAAATAGACGCGGCAATATTTGACGATAATCGAGAAAATAGCCCAGACGCAAAACAGGTAAACAGCCCCTACCCTATCCAGATAAAACAAGATCGGGAAACGGTACTCATCGGTTTCATACAGCGTGAACCACTCGTATTCATGATTCGGGAAACCTGCAATGGCCCATAGGATCAGCAAAGCGATAATACTGAGCCCCATCGCGTGGCTGCACCAGAAACTGATGGTCGCGATTTTTTTCTCGTTCCTGTCGGACAGGAAAATCAATAAAAAGCCCAGTAAAGGCAGAGCCAAGCTGGTTAAGATTAATCCGTTCATGCTTGTCTCCTCATAAATTGATGTACCGGTATTGTTTCCGTTTGCCCCACAATGATTTGTTCCGAGAGAGTCGCCTGAGGAGTTTTTGAGTCGTCCGCAAACTTGACTTTTTCCCAACCGTTAACGGAATACAAAAAAAGTTCACGATTCTCAGGGTGGCAAGCGACGAATCTGACCCATTCGTTATCGAGCCACTCTTTAAGGGCACCCAGTTTGGCCAGTGTTTTATCCAGGATAGCGGGAGTTTGTTCAACCACGATCAGCAACCGTGCGGGTTGATGAACCTCGATCATTTGCGACGGTAAACCGGTGCGTAAATCGCCTTCGACGCCGTTGGCGACGCCGAGCAAGCCGATTACGTTGTGAGGCAGCTTGGTACCTGCGCCATAAACCGAATTATCGATACGAGAGAACAGATATTCCAGATTGATGCCGCCGCAGACCGGAATAATTGCGGACAGAATTCTGGCCATGATGTCGCCTTGCGCATCCGTTTTAGGGTCGTAGGAGTGTAAAAAAGCGCGCCGGTCCATAAACAAATCACGGGTTAAGGCTCTTCGACCGACGATAGCGTATAGATTATTGGAATGATTGTATTCCGGGCGTGGTTCGAATATTGATGAGGCACGTTCGATAACATGTTGATGCGCTTCTTCACTGGATTGCGATTGCGGGCCCAGCTCGAACCAGCGGCAGCGTTCCCCGGCATTTTCCTGCAAAGCCTTTTTCATCGCCTGCTGAAAAGCAGGTAAGCCGGGAGCGGGGTGTTGCTCCAGTAAATGGTTGTCGAAATAGGTGATTTCATCGCGGCTGGTATTATGTAGCGCCGCTATGAACCGCGTATCGTCCGGAATTTCAATGCCGCGTTCATGCAGAATGGCGCGTACCGATTTATGGTTAGCCATCCAGGCAAAAGCACGGGCATTCGGTGCGCCCGGCTTGCCTGAACAGGCGCCGCAATCGTATGCGGCAAAATGCGGATTATTGACGCTGCTGGAACCGTGCGCAACGATAACCACCAGCGGTGCAAAATGTTGAGTCAAGCCGATGTTGCGCAGTAACCCGCCCACACGATCCGCCATTTCCGTGAACGAGAACCCCAACAAATAACCGTCTTCGGTCGGTTCTTCGGATTCCCGGAGCAAATGCAGATGCGTGTGTGATTCAACTTCGCTCAAGGTTCGGATATTCGGCAATTTCGAGCCCGGACGGAATACATTCCAGGCCATCCGTACCGCATAGCCAATACCCAGGGTTTGGGTATAAAGCCACCCTCGGAACATGGAATGCGCCGTAAAATGCATATGAGCCCGGTTGCCGGACTTGGCTTTATCGTTCGGTTTGCTGCTCGCTTCTTTGATCAAATGCTTGGGAACGATAATATTAGGGCATTGGGCAACCGGGTAAGCATCGTCCAAGCCTTGATAAAGAAAGTCGATGCCGAAAAATCCGGCTGCACCGAGCGTTTCTATGGCTGGATTACTTTCTTCCAGATGACGTCTTAGCGAACATTCGCGGTCATCGATACAGAATAGCGCCTGGGCTTCAGGCAAGGGCTTCATGGCCGGATTGGGTACGGCAGTCAGCGTAGTTTTCGGTTTCAGCGCCAATAGCAACTCACTATGTAACGACCATTCCATGGCTTCGTGCCAGACTTTCAAATGCAACGGAATTTTCGGTTTGAGTGCTCCGGCCTTGAGCAGTGGGGTGTCGTCCGAATGGGGAAATGCGGTTATACCGGCAAAGTGCAACCCTCTTTTCTTATGCAGAAAGGCCAGTTCGATGGCTAGTTCCACCGCAATCATTTCTTTGAGCGAAATTTCCCGACGGGCGAGCAGCGATTTCGGGCTATGTTCAATGACATGAACCATACCGGCCCAGCCGGGATGGGCCAACAGCATTTCCAGCAGATATTGTTCGTAAAGCTGCTCATCGCCGACTATTTTTTTCAGGCATGCTTTGATGACATGATCCGGATTTTCAGATAGCAATTCGCTGACTTCCGGCTCATTTAAAGGATAGAGCGGCAACAAACTGTTTTGCGCTAAGCGCAATACACAATCCCAGAAGTGTTCACCGTTTTTGGGTAAGCTCCAACGGCTGATGCCTTGATCAAGAAAATTGCCCAACAACCGAAACAGTACCGGATGCACCAGCGCATTCAGGTCGACTTCAAGTCGGGTCAGCCACGCGTTGCGAATGCCATGATTGGCTAGCGAAACCGGCGGATAATGGCCGGTATCGTCTCGCTCGAACAAGGTTTTTCTAAGTTTTTCGTGCTGTTGCTGCGGATATCCGGAATGTTCGATAGCCCAATCAATTGCAGCGTTTTTAATTCGGCCTTGTTGATGCATTTGCTGATAATCTTCCAAAGGCAGATAACTGCGAGCCCCGAAAATCTTTGCAGCGACAGCCACGCCTTCATGAAAAGGATGATGCTGGACGGCGTGCAAGGTATTGTGGTGAATAAAATCCTTGATCGGTCCTTGGGCCGGTAGCCAGTGGGCGATATGTTCTATCGACGCATTCAGATCAAACTCAAAATTTTGGACTGTTTTATTGGAGTCTTTCAAAATCGTTTGGGTATGTTCACGATAAGCCATGTTGTTATCTTTTAACCTCGGCATTGTTACTAAAATGTTAACGTACTGCGGATTCATATCTAAGGCATAGATTACAAATTGATATTTTAGATACAGCATAAGCCGTGCCAAGGTATGGCGGCCTTAATGTCAAAATTCCTGTACCTTTTAGTTTAAGAAGAAAGAACATTTTTAATATCAACGACATTGAAGCGATATCGACGGCCGTGTAGTGACGTAAAAAGAACGATAGTATTCGCTTTGAATGGAAGGAAGAGGAAGGAAATCGATGATGAGATTGTTTAAATCAACCAAAAATTTTGGTTGAAAACCCCCGGTTCGAGCTTTTCAGAATTATTGAAATGTTATTTTGCGTGTGCCTCTGATATCAATCGATGTTATGCAATGGATATAAAATTTCCGTCGCCAGGGCTAGAGTAATCGCACTTTGAATTGGCTACACTAAACCGAACACACAATCTAAAATAATCTGAAATTAGAAAGAGTGTCGAAAATGGATCAAGAAAAACAAAAAGTAAAAATATATAACGCCGAATTTAGAGAATCTTCAGTGAAGTTAGCCATAAATTCAGATCAGCGGATCACCCAGACAGCCAGGAATTTAGGTGTTAATCCCAACACGCTACATACTTGGATCAATAAATATAGCCAGCCCAAGAAGCACAGGAGCACAACAAAACCGTGCGAACCGACGAATATTTATATGAAGAATTGAAACGTCTGAAGAAGGAAAACGCCCGGTTAATAGAGGAACGTGACCTGTTAAAAAAAGCAGCGGCGTACTTTGCCAAGGAGCAACGGTGAAGTACGCCTGGATTAAGCAACATGAGAGCGAATTTTTGGTTAAGTCGATGGCCGGTTCATAGCCTTTCTCGTAGCGCTTACTATGCTTGGCTGGAGCGCCCTCAGACAGCCATTGAAACAGACGATGCCGAGCTGATTGAGGTCATAAAGACCCTGTTCAAAAAGAGTCGAAAAAACTATGTTACGCGCCGCATCAAGGAAGCCTTAACAAATAATGAGAAATCCCCCGGCTCTGCCAGGGAGACAGCAAAAGTTTTACATTTTTTGTTTCGACGGTTGGTCGGGATGAGACCATGATCCGAGAATACATCCGCCACCAAGAACAAGAAGACTAGAGGATTGAACAATTGAGTCTTTGGAACTGAACGCCACCTTAGGTGGCTATTAATATTGGGGCCGCGTTAGCGACCTCGTTTACCGCTTTAAGCGGTTCACAACATAAAGCCCCCGGCTTTGCCGGGGGATATTTACTTAAAAATACTTTAATTTTGAGCGGGAACGTCTGCCTTAAAAACAAAGCAAAATATTTATGTCGCCTAAGCGTTGAAAGGAACTTTAGTGAAAGTGAATCCAGTTTCTTACTTAAATCTCCCTCAAAAAGTACACGCTGAGATTTTGATTCGCTTGCATTATCTCCTCTAAATATATTTCACATTGTATTACTAAACAATATATAAGGCTTTAAGAATCGGCAACTGATATTCCAAAAACTCGGCAGCTTGTGAAGTAAGCTCAGCGATGTTTTCTTCAGCCGATTCGAGAACATTGCCTTGATGAATAAGCCTGCGGCCTTGGGATGCAAGAATCTGCCAAACAGATTGAGCCAACTCGACGGCGGAACTTCCGCCTTGCTGTGTCGATAACAGAAACAACTGCTGATTGAGCCCGACCGAAAAACCGCCGCCGGTAACGGGACTTGCCAGATAAGTAATGTCATTGCTTCCCCGCGATTTATTAATAAGATGGGAATTCAACTTATCGGTGTGCTGTTTTGCCTGATTGATAACACTTGCTTCCTGCGCTACAGCCAAATACCCGGCACTGATTAGAATCATAATCGCTTCCAGCAATTGTCCAAAAGACATGTTGGCTTTGCTTAATTCAGTCTCAAGTTCACCAAGCGTTTTGGGCGTATGATCTGCGAGCAAATCAATAATAGGATCGTAAATCGCCTCATTCATCACAGAATCACCTAAACGGCCCCTGATTTTATAGCGGATGGATTTCTTGTGAGTAACTAAGACTACTCGCAATGCTTTAAGCGCATCCGTTCGCTCCAGATTTGAAAGTTTAAGTCCACCCTTGACCCAGAAGTCGCGTCTAAATTGCTGATTGACAATAAAATCACGCACACTTTCACGGAATATCGGATCGGCAATGTCATTCAAAAAAGACAATTGCTCAGGGTTTAAGTTCAAGATGTTCACCTGCTCAAGGTAGTTGCCTGAGCAAACATAGGTGAGTTTCGCCGGCTCTAAACATTCAGCCAGGGTTGCAAAATGCATGGGCTGCCAGTCGTGATTAAAATATTCATGGGCTAAATAGTGACGATTTTGTTGCTTAATACTTTTAAGGCGATCGGCAATCAAAGGATTTAATTTGGTATAGTCCGGATTGGTAAGTAATAACTTTTCCATGAAATCAAGCGCACCATCGACGCGGCTGACGATGCCATGCCCTTCCACACCGATGGTATTGGCATGTTCTGTCATCAAATGGCGTACAGGAGCAAATGTCGACCAACCGGGAAGCGTATTGTAACTAATATAAACCACCCCGCCCACGCGCAGTTTCCGGCGAATAAAATCGACAATAATGGCTCGATTTTCCCCGCTGACCCAACTCCAAATGCCATGCAGGCCGATGTAGTCAAAGTCGGGTAGATCCTGACGTGAACAGAAGTCTAAAAAAGATTCATCGTACAATTTAACATCCGCCCCGGAAACGGCGGCCAGGTTTTGCGCATAACAGGCATGCGATGGATTGAAGTCGGTTCCATACCAGGAACATGCTGAAGCGGCGGCATGAAAATTAATACTCATACCTTGTCCAAAACCCAATTCACAGGCAGTATTAATCTCGGGCGGCATATACCCCCCATATAAAAACGCCAATTTATTCCATAACGGATTTAATTCTTGGTAGTAGCCGAAAGTATAATTAATATCTGCAATGTAGCCTGCGGTCCAATCATTCATGTAGAGTAATCCTTGGGGGTATATTATTTTTCTCTGTGATATTGCTTACATAATTAAGCAAAATAACGTGTAAAGTGAAATATTTTAAAAATAGTATTTATCCAAATTGTGAAGAGAAAAAATTTGATTGACTCATCTCAATTAACGCCAGACATTAGCTTAAATTAACAGAAGTTTCCAGATACCTTTCAAAAATTGTAATAAAGATACTATATAGTTTTGAATTATAAAGATTATGGCTTATTAAATAAATCCATGAGATGCCTATCTCAGAAAACATAGAACTACCAAATAAAAATACCTGTTAAAGCGCCTAACCGATATGGTCGAAGTATTCCCTGAGGTACAATTTCTTTACGCGAACTTTGTTAGGTTTTTAGACAGCTTCTAGGGTCAGTGTGACGTTGATATGACTTACTACCATTCTTAAAATCGTCTCGCAAATTCACATATCCTGTATATAATTAACCGACAAATTTTAGTTTAAGCGATTGTGAATAGTGCCCGCTAAAACGCTGAAGAAATACTTGCCTAGACTATGAAGTAATTACACTATAATTATGCTGAATTTAAATATTCATTATGCTATTGATTTATTTGTAAATTAATTAATATTTTGTTTTATACCCAGAGTTTTCACGTTAATAGCAATAGCGGAAGAATATTTTTTATTTATGCCCGCTATATAATTTTGCTTGTTTGGCAAGAAATTAAGTGATTAATGAACTCCGAATTGAACATACAAACATTACTTAGGTAGCTCGATTGATTAACCAAAAATTCTTTTTCATTTCAGGATTACCTCGGTCAGGATCAACCTTACTGTCCGCAATTTTGCTGCAAAATCCGCGTTTTCATGCAGGCATGACCAGTCCATTAGGAAGCTTAGTCAGTGCGGTATTGGCGCAAGTAAGCGCTGGAACTGAATTTGCTCCCGTAGTCGATAATCTCCAACGTCGCAGATTGTTGATAGGACTATTCGAATCTTTCTATGCTGAAACCCCCAAACCAGTCATATTTGATACCAATCGTATGTGGTGTGCAAAATTGCCAATATTGTTGGATCTCTTTCCCGATACCAAGGTGATCGCATGTGCCCGCAATGTGGCCTGGGTGATGGACAGTATCGAGTGCAAATTTCGCAGCAACCCCTACGAGAACACCAAATTGTTTGGCGGTATGACGCGCAGTACGGTGTATCAGCGACTGGAGGGCTTGGCGCAGCATGACCAGTTGGTGGGCTTTGCTTGGGCTGCGTTACGCGAGGCATTTTATGGCGAACATGCAAAACATCTTTTGGTCATTGACTACGAATTGTTGACCCAGGCGCCACAAAAGGTCATGGAACTGGTTTATGACTTTATCGGTCAACCCCACTTTACACACGATTTTGAGCAAGTGGAGTATGACGCACCGGATTTTGATTTAGAGCTTGGTATGCCGGGGCTGCACCGAGTCAAGCCTAAAGTTGAATTCAACGAGCGGCGCACGATCATCCCGCCCGATTTATTTGAGAAGTATTCGAAAATGACGTTTTGGACTGACCCTAGCGGAAGCACAGCCAATGTCATTGCCCCCAAGTCCAATATGAAGGAAAACCAAGCATGAGCACCACAGACAGCAACAACATCTTTGATTTAGAACTGCTCTCTGGCAACCCAGGCCCGCTGGTTCCGGCCGATCTGACTGTGCGCGATCCTTCGGAATTAATCATCGCGTCGGACCCTTTGCTCGGTCAAAGCATGCAAACCTCCGCAACTGGAAATGCGCCGCGGACGGAAATTGTTTTTATCGAAAGCAATGTGGCTGGCATAGATATGCTGCGCGATGGCATTGGCGCGGGCAAAGAGGTTTATGTGCTTGACGCTAACCAAGACGGTTTACAGCAAATTGCCGCCATATTGGCTGGGCGAAGCGGTATTGACGCATTGCACCTGATTTCTCACGGAAGCGAAGCTTCGGTGAACTTGGGTTCGCTTTTGCTGGACGGATCCGATCTCTCTGCCCACCTAAACGAGTTGCAATCGATTGGACAAAGCCTAAGCAAAGATGCGGACATATTGCTTTACGGTTGCAATATCGGTGCGGGAGAAGCTGGCAGGCAGTTGATTGATGATCTGGCCGTAGCAACAGGTGCAGATATCGCCGCATCCAACAATTTGACGGGTTCCAGCACCCTGGGAGGCGACTGGAATTTGGAAGTAATGCAGGGCAATATTGATGAGCCAACCATTGTTACGCCCGTGTTGGCACAGTTGTATCAGGATGTGCTCAGCATTAGCAGTACCACCGTCTCATTTGAAACGGCGGCCAATGTCACCGATAAAGGTGGTTATAAGAACGCATCTTCCGATGTTACCTATAAAGTCCAAGGTGATGCCAACTACAAGCTGGTCATCAATGGATTGAAAAGAGGGGTTGATTACGAAAGAAACACTACGTATGGCTATAGTTATGTGCGAATTGATCCTTATGGCACACTGAAAGATGAAACACAAATCACCTTGAGTTTTCTCAATGGCCAAATATTTACACCAACGAGCCTAGAAATTAATAATGGTAGCAAGGCACAAGACTTGGTGTTTACCGGGCTGGCGGCAGATGGCACGACAACCATCAAATCGCAAAATGTTACTATAGGTGAATATACTGGCAAGATGGGCGTCGTGGCTGGCGTGGTCAACTTGACCAGCTTTACCGGCATTACCACCCTGAAAATCACCGCCACTACCACCGAGTACAGCAGCACACTCCGTTATTTCAGGATAGATGACATTGCGATGAGCAATATCCAGTCTGCTGCAGTTGATCCATCTATCAGCAGCGCCACCTATAACGCCAGTACCAATGTGCTGTCTGTCACTGCGGCCGATATGACCACCGGCGACACGATTGTGCCGAGCAAACTAACGGTCAAAGGCGAGAACGGCAATACCTACACCTTGACTTCCAGCAGTGTCACCGCCAGTAGCGCGACCGCGTTTTCGATTACGCTGAATGCGGCAGATCAGCTCGCGGTCGAAGGCTTGCTCAATAAAACAGGGACCGTTTCCAACAGCAGCGGCACCACTTTTAACCTGGCGGCGGCCAGCGGCTGGGATTCCACCGCGTCTTCCGCCCCCGCGGACGGCACCAACCTGATTACCGTCTCCAGCGTATCCTCGCCGATCGTCTCGTCCGCCGATTATGACGCCTCCACCGGCGTGCTGACCGTGACCGGCTCCGGGCTGGTCGCCACCAGCGGTTCGACCAACGATATTACGGTCGGCAACCTGACGCTGAAAGGCCAGGGCGGCGGCACCTTTACGCTGACCTCCAGCAATGTCGAAGCCACCAGCCCGACCAGTTTCTCGGTGACCTTAAATGCCGCCGATCAAGTGGCGATCAATGGTTTATTGAATCAAAACGGCGGCTCGTCGCTCGATTCGACCACCTACAACATCGCTGCCGCCACCGGCTGGGATTCGACGCTGGCCGGCGCCGATTTAACCGGCAATACTCTCACCGTCACCAATGTCACGTCGCCGGCCATCAGCGGCTCCGCTTATGATGCGTCCACCGGTATTTTGACGGTCACCGGGACTCGTTTTGTCGGCACGCTGGGCAGCACCAATGATATTACCGCCTCCGATCTGACCATCACAGGCCAGGGCGGCGATACTTATACCTTGACCAGCAGCAATGTCGAAGTCACCAGTGCCACCGGTTTTGCGATTACGCTTTCCAGTACCGACAAGATTGCGGTCAACGGGCTGCTGAATAAAGTCGGCAGCAAGGCGATCGATTCGACCACCTTCAATCTGTCGGCAGCGTCCGGCTGGGATTCGACGCTGGCTGGCGCCGATACCAGCAATGCCATCACCGTCACCAATGTCACCGGCCCGGTGATCAGCAAGGCCACCTATAACGCTAATACCGGCAGCCTGGTCGTCACCGGCACCAACTTTGTCGGCAAGGTCGGCGCCGCCAACGATATTACGGTCGGCAACCTGACCTTGAAGGGTGAGGGGGGCAATACTTATACATTGACATCGAGCAATGTCGAGGTCGATAGTGCAACCAAGTTCACTGTCGCGCTGAATGCGGTCGACGAACGCTTTATCAATGGTTTGATGAACAAAGTCGGTACCCAAGCGGTCGATTCCACCGCTTACAATATCTCGGCGTCCAGCGGTTGGGATACCGCGCTGGCCAGCGCAGATACCACCAACGGCGTTACCGCCAGCAATATCCAGACACCGTCGATTACCTCCTCCAGCTACAACACCGTGACAGGTGTGCTCACGGTGACAGGCACAAATCTGGTTGCCACTGTTGGCTCCATCAATGACATTATCGCCAGCTATCTGACGTTCACGGGAAAGGGTAATAGCACCTATACGCTGACCTCCAACGATGTCGATATCACTGACGCTACCAGTTTCTCGATTACGTTGAATAGTACCGATATTGCCGGTTTGGCGGCGATTATGGATAAGAACGGCACCAAGGCGTCCGACAATGTCACCTATAACTTGGCAGCAGCTGACGATTGGAATACCGATATCGCCGATGACGATATCTCAGATGCCACGAATGGCATCACAGTGACGACACCGGGGCCTAGCATCACCAAGGTGGTGCAAACTTCCGGCAATGGCTATTACAAAGAAGGCGACACGGTCACGATGGCGATGTATTTCGACCAGAACGTCACCGTCAACACTGGTGGTGGCACACCACGGATTCTGCTGGAAACTGGCGACACCGATCACTACGCCACCTACACCTCCGGCTCCGGCAGCAAGATCCTGACTTTTTCGTACACCGTGCAGGCAGATGACACCAGCAGTGATTTGCAATACTTCGATACCAGCGCGCTGGCGGTGAACGGTGGCACCATGAAGGCAACCAGTGACAGCGCGGTCGATGCCACCTTGACGTTGCCCGGTCTTGCCAGCGGCAATTCGCTGGCTGAACTCTCAGCGGTGATTATTGACACTACCGCGCCAAATGACTGTCCGCCTGACCTTGATGCAGCCTCTGATAGTGGCGTCTCCGACACCGACGACATCACGAATGACAACACGCCGACCTTCATTGGCACCGCTGAAGCGAACGCCAGCATCACGATGTATATCGGCGCGACCTTGGTCGGCACCACCACCGCCGATGGCAGCGGCAACTGGAGCCTCACCGCCACCACGCTCGCAGATGGCGACTATACCGCCAAAACCACGGTTACCGATGTGGCTGGCAATGTGAGCGGCGAGGCAAGTCAGTTATTCACGATAGACACCACCGCACCAAGTGCGCCGACGAGTTTGGATTTGGTAGCAGCTTCCGATAGTGGTTATTACAATAACGACAATATCACGAATAAAACCACGCCGACAATTAACGGCTTGGGTACGGCTGGTGATACCGTTACGTTGTATGACACCGATGGCTCGACCGTGCTGGCGACTAGCACTGTCAATGGCCAAGGCAAATGGACTGTAACCAGCAGCAAGTTGAGCGAAGGCACGCATTCCCTTACCGCTAAAGTCAGCGATGTGGCGGGCAATTACAGCAGCGCTTCGACCAAGCTTGATGTGAAAGTTGACCTCACTGCGCCCGTCGGCACACCCGGCACACCAGTAATGGCTAGCGCCAGCGATACGGGTAGCTCGAACAGCGATGGCATCACCAATAACGATAGCCCTTCTATCAGCGGCAGCGGCGTCGAAGCGGATGGCTATGTTGAAGTGTATGACGGTGCAGACCCGACGCCTATCGCCACCTTCGCAGTCGATGGCAGTGGCAAATGGAGCAATTCCTTAAGTGGTTTATCTGAAGGCACCCACGTCCTCACCATCAAACAATATGATGCGGCCGGCAACCAGGATAGCACCGCCTCGGACAGCCTCACGATTGTGGTGGACCAAACCTCGCCGACTACCCCAGGCGCACCGGATTTGGCCAGCGGCAGCGATACCGGAGCCTCCAACACCGACGATATCACCAGTACCACTACGCCAACGTTCAATGGCACGACCGAAGCCAATGCTGTCGTCAACCTTTATGACACCGACGGTTCGACCGTGCTCGGCACCACCACCGCCGATGGCAGTGGCAATTGGAGTATCACCGCGTCAACCCTGACTGAAGGTGCGCATACGGTGAAAGTGAAGGCGGTTGACCTAGCCGGCAATGAAAGCATCGTCTCAAGTGGCCTGACGGTAACAATAGACACGACGGCACCGACCGTGCTGGTCGATACAGTGAAGTTTTCAAACGATACCGGCAGCTCCAGTACCGATTTCATCACTAAAACAGCCGCGCAAACCATTTCCGGCACGGTTGATACCAATCTGGCGGTCGATGAAACGGTGCAAATCTCACTCGACAATGGCTCGACTTGGGCTGATGCCACCGCTGCTTCTGGGCAGAAAACCTGGAGCCTTTCAGGTCAGACCTTAACCGGCAGCAATACGCTGAAAGTACGAGTGGTTGATACAGCAGGCAATGCCGGCACCGTCGCCTCCCAGGCTTACGTACTTGATACCACCGCAGCGAGTGCGCCCACTACGGCGCTGGACAGTGCCAGCGATAGCGGCAGTTCAAATAGCGATGGCATCACCACTGTCACGACACCCGCCATTACCGGCACCGCGGAAGCTAACGCTACAGTGACGCTGTATGACACCGATGGCACAACCGTGCTGGGTACCACCACCGCCGATGGCAGTGGCAAGTGGAGCATCACCAGCAGCACACTGTCTGAGGGTAGCCACACCCTGACAGCAAAAGTGACCGACACGGCTGGCAATGTCAGCAGTGCTTCCACCGATCTGGAAATAAGCATCGACACCACCGCACCAAGTGCGCCAGGCACGCCCGATCTGGCCTCAGGCAGTGACAGCGGCACCAGCAACAGCGATGACATCACCAAAACCACCACACCGGTTTTCAACGGCACCTCGGAAGCGAATGCCAGTGTGACTTTGTACGATACTGACGGCAGCACGGTGCTCGGCACAGCTGCCGCCGATGGCTCAGGTAATTGGTCTATCACCAGCTCTAAACTCGGTGAAGGCTCGCATACGCTCACCGCCAAAGCCACTGATACAGCAGGCAATGTCAGCATTGCCTCGAGTGGCCTGAAAGTGATGATTGATACCACCTCGCCAACCCAACCCGCCGCGCCGACGCTGGCATCTGGCAGTGATACCGGTGTCTCCAGTTCAGACGGCATCACCACCGCCAATACGCTCGATTTCTCGGGCACCACGGATGCGCTGGCGATCGTGAATCTGTTTGATACCGGCGGCAAAATTATCATCGGCACCACCACCGCCGATGCACAAGGAAAATGGTCTGTCACCACCTCCTCGCTCACGGCTGGTGCACATAACATCACGCTGAAAGCCACCGATGTGGCAGGTAATGTCAGCTCAGCTTCCAGTGCTGCCGCTATCACGATTGACAACACTGCGCCAGCGTTATCCAAGGCGATCACCATCTCTGATACGGCATTGAAGATTGGTGATACCGCAACCGTCAAATTCATCTTTACTGAAAAAGTGAGTGGCTTTACCACCGCTGACCTGAAAGTGGAAAATGGCAAAGTCACCGGCTTAAGCAGTTCTGATGGCGGTACCACCTGGACCGGGACATTAACGCCCTCGACCAATATCACCGACACCACCAATATGATCACGCTGGATAACACCGGCTACACCGATCTGGCTGGTAATGCGGGTGTTGGCACCAGCAATTCACCGAACTATGCGATTGATACGGTAGCGCCTACGCTGGCCTCCTCGATCACGATCTCCGATACCGCGCTGAAGATCGGCGACACCGCCACCACGACCTTTGTCTTCGACGAAGCCGTCACCGGCTTTACCGCCGCCGATGTGACGGTGCCCAACGGCATCCTGACGAACCTGACTACCGGCGACGGCGGCATCACCTGGACCGCGACTTACACGCCCAGCTCGAATATCGAAGACGCCACCAATGTGCTGACCTTGGACATGACCGGCGTGACCGACCTGAACGGCAATGCCGGGACCGGCACTCAAGACTCGGGCAATTACGCGATCGATACCAAGCGCCCGGCGTTGGTATCCAGCATGAGCGTTTCCGATACCAATCTGGCCGTCGGCGAAACCGCCACCGTCACCTTCAGCTTCAATGAAGTCGTCAATGGTTTTACGGTGGCCGATCTGACCGTGGAAAACGGCGTCTTGTCGAACCTGTCCAGCGGCGATGGCGGCACCACCTGGACCGCGACGTTGACGCCGAACGCCAGCGTCACCGACAGCACCAATGTCATCACCGTCGACTACACCGGCATCACCGACAATGCCGGCAACGCCGGCACCGGCACCGATAGCTCGCCGAATTACGCGATCGATAGCGTGCGGCCGGATCTGGCATCCAGCATCACCATCTCCGATACCGCGTTGAAAATCGGCGATACCGCCACTGTCACCATCACCTTTACCGAAGCGGTCAGCAATTTCACCACCGCCGATATCACGGTGCCAAACGGCAGCCTGTCGAATCTTTCCAGCGGCGATGGTGGCATCATCTGGACTGCCACCTTAACGCCAACTGCCAGCATCACCGACAGCACCAATGTCCTGACACTGGATATGACCGGTCTGGTCGATCTGGCTGGCAATGTCGGCACGGGCACCAAAACCTCGGGCAATTATGCCGTCGATACCGTGCGGCCAAGCCTGGCGTCGTCCATCACGATTTCCGATACTGCCTTTAAAATCGGCGATACCGCGCTCGTGACCTTTACCTTCACCGAAGCAGTGACAGGCTTTACGATTGCCGATGTCACCGTACCGAATGGCGTGTTGTCAAATCTGACCACCAGCGATGGCGGCATCACTTGGACCGCGACCTTGACACCGAATGCCAGCACCACTGCCGCCAGCAATGTCTTGACACTGGATTACACTGGTGTGCAGGATCTGGCGGGCAATGCCGGCACCAGTACTGCCACCTCCGGCAATTATGCGGTCGATACCTTGCGTCCAAGCCTTGCCACGGACATCTCGATTTCCGATACCGCGCTCAAAATCGGCGACACCGCGACCGTTACCTTTACGTTCAACGAAGCGATCAGCGGCTTCACCACCGCCGATGTGACCGTCGAAAACGGCACGCTGTCCAACCTGTCGTCCAGCGACGGCGGCATTACATGGACTGCGACACTGACACCGACGGCCACTACCACCAGCGACACCAACATCCTGACGCTGGATCTGACCGGTGTCACCGATACTGCTGGCAACACCGGCTTTGGCAGCACCGAATCGGACAATTATACGGTCGATACGGAGCGTCCAAGCCTGGCTTCCAGCATCACGATCTCGGACACCGCACTGAAGATCGGCGATACCGCCACCGTGACTTTCACCTTCACCGAAGCGGTGACCGGCTTTGGCACAAACGATGTGAAGGGTGGAAGCGGCTACCTGAGCAATCTGTCATCCAGTGACGGCGGGATTACCTGGACCGCGACGCTGAACCCAACCGGCAACGTTGAAGACACCACGAATATCCTGACGCTGGATTTGACCGGCGTCAAGGACTACGCCGGCAATGCCGGCAGCGGTACCGTCGATTCGGGCAATTATGAGGTCGATACGCTGCTCCCCAATCTGGCGTCAGGCATCACGTTTTCCAATACGAATCTGAAGATTGGCGATACCGCCACCGTGACCTTCACCTTCACCGAAGCAGTGAGCGGTTTCACCACCGCCGACGTGACTGTACCGAACGGCACACTGAGCAACCTGAGTTCCAGCGACGGCGGCATTATCTGGACCGCGACGCTGACCCCGAGTGCCAGCACCAGCGACGCGACCAATATCCTGACACTGGACAGGAGCGACGTGCTTGACGCGGCCGGCAATGCAGGTATCGGTACCGCCACCTCCATCAATTATACGGTTGATACCGTGCGGCCAAGTCTGGCTTCGTCGATCACGATTTCCGATACAGCGCTGAAAATCGGCGATACTGCCACTGTCACCTTTACCTTCACCGAAGCGGTGACCGGCTTTACAACTGCCGATGTCACGGTACCAAATGGGGGCTTGTCGAATCTGAGCACCGGCGATGGCGGCATCACCTGGACCGCCACCCTGACGCCGAATGCCAGCGCGACAGCGGCCAGTAATGTGCTGACACTGGATTACACCGGCGTGCAGGATCTAGCCGGCAACGCGGGCACCGGTAACGCCACTTCCGGCAATTATGCGGTCGATACCGTGCGGCCAAGTCTGGCTTCGTCGATCACGATTTCCGATACAGCGCTGAAAATCGGCGATACTGCCACTGTCACCTTTACCTTCACCGAAGCGGTGACCGGCTTTACAACTGCCGATGTCACGGTACCAAATGGGGGCTTGTCGAATCTGAGCACCGGCGATGGCGGCATCACCTGGACCGCCACCCTGACGCCGAATGCCAGCGCGACAGCGGCCAGTAATGTGCTGACACTGGATTACACCGGCGTGCAGGATCTGGCCGGCAACGCCGGCACCGGTAACGCCACTTCCGGCAATTATGCGGTCGATACCGTGCGCCCAAGTCTGACATCCAGCATCACGATTTCCGACACGGCATTAAAGATCGGCGACACCGCGACCGTCACCTTTACCTTCACCGAAGCGGTGACCGGCTTTACCATCGCCGATGTGACCATACCGAACGGCGTCTTGTCGAACCTGACCACCGGCGATGGCGGCATCACCTGGACCTCGACCCTGACGCCGAATGCCAGCACCACTGCGGCCAGCAATGTATTGACACTGGATTACACCAGCATTGCAGACCTGGCCGGCAATGCCGGAACGAGTACCGCCACCAGCGGCAATTATGCGATCGACACCGTGCGGCCAACCTTGGCCAGTTCCATCACGATTTCGGACACGGCATTAAAGATCGGCGACACCGCGACCGTCACCTTTACCTTCACCGAAGCGGTGACCGGCTTTACCATCGCCGATGTGAGCGTACCGAACGGCGTGCTCAGCAATCTCACTACCGGCGATGGCGGCATCACCTGGACCTCGACCCTGACGCCGAACGCCAGTGCGACCGCCGCGACCAACGTATTGACGCTCGATTACACCGGCGTCGCCGACCTGGCCGGCAATGCCGGCACCGGTAATGCCACCAGCGGTAATTATGCGGTCGATACCGTGCGGCCCAGCCTGGCCAGCAGCATCACGATCTCCGATACCGCGCTGAAAATCGGCGACACCGCGACCGTGACCTTCACCTTCACCGAAGCGGTGACCGGCTTTACCATCGCCGATGTGACCGTACCGAGCGGCGTGCTCAGCAATCTCACTACCGGCGATGGCGGCATTACCTGGACCTCGACCCTGACGCCGAGTGCCAGTGTCGAAGATGCCACCAATATCCTGACCCTGGATAACACCGGCATTACCGATCTGGCCGGCAATGCCGGCACCAATAGCTCGACTTCGGGCAATTACGCGATCGATACCGTGCGGCCCAGTTTGGCCAGTAGTATCACGATCTCCGATACCGCGCTGAAAATCGGCGATACCGCGACCGTGACTTTCACCTTCGCCGAAGCGGTGACCGGCTTTACCATTGCCGATGTGACCGTACCGAACGGCGTCTTGTCTAACCTGAGCACCGGCGATGGCGGCATCACCTGGACCTCGACCCTGACGCCGAACGCCAGTGCGACCGCCGCGACCAACGTATTGACGATCGATTACACCGGCGTGCAGGATTTGGCAGGCAATGCCGGAACGAGTACCGCCACCAGCGGCAATTACGCCGTCGATACCTTGCGACCCAGCTTGGCATCTTCGATTACGATCTCCGATACCGCGCTGAAAATCGGTGACACCGCGACCGTGACTTTCATTTTCACCGAAGCGGTGACCGGCTTTACCATCGCCGATGTGACCGTACCGAACGGCGTCTTGTCGAACCTGAGCACGGGCGATGGCGGTATCACCTGGACCTCGACCCTGACGCCGAGCGCCAGTGCGACCGCTGCGTCCAACGTGTTGACGCTCGATTACACTGGGGTTCAGGATCTGTCCGGCAATGCCGGCACCGGTAATGCCACCAGCGGCAATTATGCGGTCGACACCGTGCGCCCCAGCTTGGCCAGCAGTATCACGATTTCGGACACGGCATTAAAGATCGGCGATACCGCGACCGTGACCTTCACCTTCACCGAAGCGGTGACCGGCTTTACGATCGCCGACGTGACCGTACCGAACGGCGTGCTCAGCAATCTCACTACCGGCGATGGCGGCATCACCTGGACCTCGACCCTGACGCCGAACGCCAGTGCGACCGCCGCGTCAAACGTGTTGACGCTCGATTACTCGGGGGTTCAGGATTTGGCCGGCAATGCCGGTACCGGTAACGCCACCTCGGGCAATTATGCGGTCGACACCGTGCGGCCCAGCTTGGCATCTTCGATCACGATCTCCGATACCGCGCTGAAAATCGGCGACACCGCGACCGTGACTTTCACTTTCACCGAAGCGGTGACCGGCTTTACCATTGCCGATGTGACAACACCGAACGGCGTATTGTCAAACCTGTCCACCGGCGATGGCGGCATCACCTGGACCGCCACCCTGACACCGAACGCCAGTGCGACTGCCGCGTCAAACGTGTTGACGCTCGATTACACCGGCGTCGCCGACCTGGCCGGCAATGCCGGCACGGGTAACGCCACCTCGGGCAATTATGCAATTGATACCAGTGCGCCTAGCACGACCATCAATGCAGCCGCTTTCTCAGCCGACAGCGCCGCTAACGGTGGCAGCAATACCGACTTTATCACTAAAACGGCCGCACAAACCCTGAGCGGCAGCTTATCGGCGAACCTTGGCGCCGATGAAGCGGTCTACGTCTCGCTCGACAACGGCAGCACCTGGACCGTGGCCACCACCACCGTCGGCCAAAACACCTGGACTCTGGCCGCTCAAACCTTGACCGCCAGCAACACGCTCAAAGTCAAAGTCACCGATACCGCCGGTAATGACGGTACGGTGTTCAGCCAGGCTTACGTCCTTGACACCACGGCGCCGACGACGTCGATTGCGACGGCTGCTTTCTCCACCGACAGCGCCGCTAACGGCGGCGGCAATACCGACTTTATCACCAAAACGGCGGCGCAAACCCTGAGCGGCAGCTTGTCGGCGAACCTTGGCGGCGATGAAACGGTTTACGTTTCGCTCGACAACGGCAGCACCTGGACCGTCGCCACCACCACCGTCGGCCAAAACACCTGGACTCTGGCCGCTCAAACCTTGACCGCCAGCAACACGCTCAAAGTCAAAGTCACCGATACCGCCGGTAATGACGGTACGGTGTTCAGCCAGGCTTACGTCCTTGACACCACGGCGCCGACAACGTCGATTGCGACGGCCGCGTTCTCAGCCGACAGCGCCGCTAACGGTGGCAGCAATACCGACTTTATCACCAAAACGGTCGC
>NZ_DAIUEH010000035.1:0-63970 GCF_036845245.1 Methylobacter sp. | reverse complement strand
AAATCCGCCGTATAAATTTAACCAACGAGGCGACAACTAGATTGACAATTTCCGGAGGTGATTCATGAGCTCTGCAAGTACCATCCACGAAAGGTTCGCAAGATGCTGGAGCAATGCTTTGGCCTGGCTGCGTATGACGGTCGTAATTACCTTACCGTTGAAGATATCCGAGCCAGTGATACGGACAGCAAAAAAGATCGCAACTTAGGCATTGGTTTTTTAAGTCGCGTTGACTAGTTTTTAGTCAAATTGATAAAAGTTCAATATTTACAATCCTTAACAGTGAAATAGAGTGATTTAACGACAAGGTTATCCACAAAATGGGTGGATAACCCTCATGGATTCTTGATGAGCGATAAAAGCATGTCCAGCAAAATTCTTTTTTGCGAAGATCCGCACGGATGCTTCGCGAACATTATCAGTGCTGTAGATAAATACCGTCCTGAAGCCGTTATTTTGCTGGGTGACTACAATTTAGAGGTCCCCCTCGAAAATTACTTGAGAACCCTTGTCGGCATGACCCAGATCTATTGGATTCCGGGTAACCATGATTTTGATTCAACAGCAGAGCATGAGAATTTATTCCATTCCGCACTTTCCTACAACAACCTGCACCTAAAGGTTGTTGAGGTGGGTGGACTTAGAATTGCAGGATTAGGCGGAATATTCATGGGCCGGATCTGGATGCTGGGCGGTATCCCCAGATGGCAGGATAAAAAACACTGGCTAAAACATCAGTCAAGCATCGTGACAAAAATCTCTCGGCATCTTGACGCTGCGGATCTGGCACCACGACTTTGAAAACATGAAGAAACAAATCAGGGCGGATATCTTGGTGACCCATGAAGCGCCCAGTTGCCATCGGCATGGATTTGAGGCAATCGATGAACTGGGTAAAGCCATTGGCGCCAAGCACATCATCCATGGTCATCATCATGTTTTTTATCGAGATAGGCTATCCGCCGGCATTGAGGTGACCGGTGTTACCAGTGGCGGCGTTACCAATCTTGCCGGCGAACAACTCATGAAAAGATGAAAGGAGGTAAGAACATGATTTATGGCGTAGCAGAACCCACAAATAATTTTCCGGTAGCCATCATGGCTTGGTCAATCAAAGAAGTTGTTTGGGGCGAAAGTGAACAACCAACACGTCACCTGATCGGTCACATTCCCCAGATTAGCTCAGGCCGAACAACGTCGGCTATACAGTCGTTCGATCGGGAAAAGATGCAGATTACAACAAGATCAGGGCGAGTTTATGCTTTGCTGGGTCATCCCGGGGAAAACGATGACGCAGATTATGTTTGGGAGCGCTGGAAAGCTTTCAACCATGTTCGAAACGAAAAAGATGTAACTAACGAATACGATGAGAGAGCTAACACATGAAAATATTTTTAATCAGTGACATCCATTCCGAAAACCCTGAAGCTGTTGTTGACCCCTATATGGATTATGACTGCCTAAAATTTAGCTATCCGGAGGATGCTGATGTGGTGGTGTTGGCGGGCGATATCGGAGAAGGGCTTAACGGCTTGATCTGGGCCAGGAATCGTTTCGTAGACAAAGAGATCATTTACGTGTGCGGCAATCATGAATATTACGAATCTGATCTATCCGTGATTGATGACATGCGCGTCATTGCAACTGAGCTGGGTATTCATTTGCTTGATAACGATTCTGTCATTATGAACGGCGTCCGGTTTCTCGGCACGACGCTGTGGACAAATTTCGACAATTATTCATCTGAAGTCATTGCAGAAGCCGAACGCACTATGCGTGACTATCATTATATAAAATGCCCAGCATGGTGGAGGAATGAACATAACAAGGAAAAGGCATTGCGACTAATGGATTCCGAGAACGCTTTCGGCTTTGATCCTGAATGCTTCTCACCGACGGTTGCTTACGTGTTACATCGGGAAGCTCTGGATTGGTTAAGTCAGCAATTGAATAAGCCCTATCAGGGAAAGACCGTTGTTGTTACTCATCACGCTCCATCCCTTCGATCAATAATCAATATAGACTATGCTTACGCGTCAGATTTAGAAAAATTTATCGCAAACAGGGCAGACCAAATAGATCTTTGGTGCCATGGTCATATTCATCAGCCGGTTGATTATGAAGTAGCAGGAGTTCGCGTTGTCAGTAACCCACGAGGGTATCCGACTTTGCCTATTTCCAAGACTTTTGATGCCGGGAAAATAATATGTCTGTAAACCAGGCGGCAAAAGCGATCAAGCTGGCAACTCAGCTGCTGCAAAATTACCCAGTTTACCTAACAACTTTTTCCACCTGTAGCTGTTGCAAGAGCAATCCAGCCAAGGGTGGAATGGTATGTTTTGAATGCTTAGAGGATGAGCTAGCGTCAATTGT
This sequence comes from Methylobacter sp., assembly GCF_036845245.1. Lineage (NCBI taxonomy): Bacteria > Pseudomonadati > Pseudomonadota > Gammaproteobacteria > Methylococcales > Methylococcaceae > Methylobacter > Methylobacter sp. The sequence continues at coordinate 61,597 of NZ_DAIUEH010000035.1, read as the reverse complement.
TGGTTATCAGTTGGCAAAAGAACTTCACGATGAGATAAAACATAATTAGGTTAAAGACAATGATAATGCCCAGATTTCTTGATGTCGAGGCGAGTTCGCTTAGCATCGACAGTTATCCCATAGAGATTGCATGGTCGGATCATCAGGGGAATATTGAGAGACGGTTAATCAATCCGTATGCGGTGGATGGCTGGAGAGATTGGGATTACAACGCTCAGCAAATGCATGGGTTAAGCCGCAAACAGTGCAGGGAAGAAGGTATACACCCAAAACAGATGTGTAATCTCATGAGTCAGTCAATCAAGCCGGGCGAAATTATCTATGCGGATGGCGGGGCATTTGATGAGAACTGGGTTGATGTTCTTTATTCAGAAGGATCAGCACTGGGTTATGCCCAATTCAAAGTTGTCCACTCAGATGCCATTATGCTTCCACTTTTAACAAAAATTGAATTTGATGAAAAAAAGCGCTGGCAGCTTTACGAAAATTTGAAGTTAGAGGCCAGAAGAATGGTTGGAACACGACATAGGGCAGAGCCTGATGTGCAATATTTGATTGAATTGTGGAAATTATGTACGAGTAAGGCTAGTTAATCATTAATCAACTTTAGTAGTTGAAAAAGGATTTTCTGTGCTGTTTGGCAACAAAAGATTCTCTGGAATGCTACTGCTTTCCCGCTAGATCCTAACCCATACCTAACCCAGAGATAAATAAAAAAGGCCTGCATTTCTGCAAGCCTTTGAAATTATTGGAGCTGGCGATGGGAATCGAACCCGCGACCGGCTGATTACAAATTACCCGATCCGATGTTCTATGCGCCTTGCTATTGCTGGCGATTGGTAGCATAGCCCTTGGTAATACTGGCTTTCAATAATTCTGTACATTACTCAGCAATACTCTAAAATACTAAAAACACGGTTAATTGGTTGACCAGAGGTTGACCCGGATTTTTAGGGGATTAGTATGGCGGTATCAATAAATTTCACTCAAGACAGAATTAGAGAGCTGCCGAGCCCAAAATCTGGCCGCGCCGATTATTACGATACTGGATGTCCGAAACTCACTTGTAGAGTCAGCGACACTGGAAACAAATCATTCGTTGTACTAAAAAAAACAGCCGACGGTAAAACTCAGCGCATAACTTTGGGGCGATTTCCTGATATGACCGTAAGCGATGCCAGAAAAAAAGCACAAGCAGCATTAGTAGATTTGGCTAACGGCATAAACCCTATCGAAGAAAAAAGAAAGCAGCGATTCAGAAACATCACTTTGATGGAATTATTCAGCAGGTATTTGGCGGATAAGTCAGGGCTAAGAGAAGCCTCGATAAAGGATTACACCAAAATAATGAACTCGCCTGCTGGCTTTGCTGATTGGTTGAATAAGCCCATTAATGAAATCACCAGAGACATGGTGCTGGCGCGCAGGAAACAATTTACCGGCGGAGCTGATAATAAAATGCGGGTGTTACGTCTTTTGATGAATTATGCAATCGCTTTAAAAGCCGTCGATGAAAACCCCGTCGACGTATTAAGAGATGGAGCATTGTGGGCAAAGCCAACACGCAGAAAACGCATGATACCGAGCGATAATATCAAAGACTGGTACGAAGCTGTTTTACATTTAGAAAATGAGCAGGCCAAAGTCTATTTATTGCTTTTGCTTCATACCGGTTTAAGGGATCAGGATGTACGTTATCTGGAATGGAGCGATATTGATTTTAAAAACGATTGTTTTACCGCCAGGGACACTAAGAACCATAGCGACTTTACCGCCTACATCGCCCCGCAGATTAAACCTTATTTAAGAACCCTGCATGGAAAAACCGGTGCCGGTCGTTATGTTTTTCCAGGCGGAAATAAAGATGGCGTTATGGATGTTCCGCGCAAGCCTATTGCACAGATATGTAAAAAAACCGGTATTACATTTAGCAGTCATGACCTAAAGCGAACATTCTTAACCATTGGCGAGGCGGCCATGATTCCGTTTAGCTTGCTTAAAGCTTTGGCGAATCATGCGACTGATGGCGATGTGACAGGCGGTTATATCAACCCAGAAGCCAATACTTTGAGACAGGCGACCTTTAAAATTGCCGACACTATTCAGGATCGTGTCACTGCTGGCACTGATAATGTTGTAAGTATCTCATCAGCTCGACACCTAATCAAATAACGTGGAAGGCATTTAGTTATGACAATTTTTAATATCCCACGTCATCAAAGGACACCAGAAACGGAGGTTGATGTTTTACTGACTAACTTATCAGCGCTTTACGGCGAACTACATCCAGACACGCTACCACATGAATTTATAAACACCTATTTTAAGGAAATGTACGAATGTGAGCATACAAGCGGTGATGTATTGGCTAAGGCGCACATTGAAGCGGTATCCAAGGAGTACGGAAAAAGTGTTTATGGAGCCGGAAGGTTTACTAAATTGGGTGCGCTGATTGTTTCATGTGCGTATTGTTGTCAGGCGCAACGTGCATTTGACGAAGGACGATTAAACGAAGCTTGGACGTTTGTTGTTGATGCTCGCCATTATTGTGATTTTGTACTACAGAAATCAAAGCGTGTCGGCGAAGTTGCGGAAATAGACCGTGCAAATGCTATTGCACGGATTCGGACACGAATAGTAAAGGAAGACAAAAGCGAGAAATACACTAAAAAGCAAAAAGATTTTGTAAGCGACATGTACATATCGCGCCCGTGGAAGAACAAAGCCAGTGCTATTAAAGTGATAGCCCCCGCCTTGGCTGAATATGTATCGAAAAATGCCTTACCTGTCGCAAAAGTAAAATGCAAAGAGACTGGGATAAGTAGTCCGAAAGAAGATTGGTCTAGGTTTGTGGAAGATAATTTGCCGACTGCGGATGAAGTTAAGGCGGATGCAAAGAATTTTAAAAATAAAAATATTTGATACCGAGACCCTTCACAAAAAAACCTCCATTCGGCGCGAAAAATGCCCAGTTGCAAAAATATTTTGCAACTGTAAATCCTTAAAAACAACCTTTCTTTAATCTACGAATCATTCAAGTTAATAGCTCTAGGAGGGCTGAGAATGATTCAGAAATTAAACTTAGATTCGAATGTTATCACCGATACCGATGGCGCATCATCACTACTAAACATCCCCGCAAGTACGCTTATCAAATGGCGTTCAACGGGCGAAAACAATATCCCGTATATAAAAATCGGCAAGTCGGTTAGATATTCTACGGCTGATTTAAAGGCGTATGTTGAGCGTCATAAGGTCGGTGCTTAATGTCACCCGAATATCCCACGATCCAATCCTTGGCTGGCGCTGCTCTGGCGATGATGCTCAAGGGCGAAAAAATCAGCCACTTGGATTTTCAAACAGATACTCATAGTTACTGCCTACGCCATCCAGTCTACAAATTGAGATTGGCGGGTTGGCCGATTCTGGACGAAACCAGACCTGGTGGCATCGCTAAGTATTCCGGGCGTCGAACCCACTACAAGGTCTATTTTGTTGATCCATCAAAACTGATTGTCTTAAGAAAAGAATTGGGCGAAAGGTTAGATAGATTTATCGCCGCGATTGATGAGTTGGAGCGAAGGATTCGCGATGAGCATTAATGTTTTTTCAATCGTGCCGGTAGAGGTATTTATGGACGACCGGTTAACAAAAACAGATTTGCGTGTCTTGGGTGCCATCCTGTCGTGGCGAGATAAAGCAACAAATTTATGTTGGCCTAAGCGCGAACTTATAGCAACGCGATGCAATCTTCCGTTATGCAAAATTTCTACAGCAACAACGCGTCTGGTTGGTTTTGGGTGGCTGCAAAAGTTGGGTGATGGTGGTCGATCAAGGGCGACCCAGTATAAATTCTTGATACCTGCTTTAGCTGCTAAAACCCTTACTGACTTGGTAACAGTTACTGATCCGGTAACGGTTACTGATTCAGTAACTAAAACCCTTACCGATTCGGTAACTAAAACGGTTACTGATTCGGTAAGGGGCATAAAACAGACCATAGAACAGACCATAGAACAGACCAATAAAGAATATGTCGATCAAGCGGGATTGGCACCGTCAGCGGAAGAAGGGAAACGAGCAGCGAAAAAAGAATACTCTGATGAATTCAACAGCGCCTTTTCGATTTACCCAAAGCGACAAGGCGACAACCCAAAGGAAAAAGCTTTCAGCGCGTGGAAGGCAAGATTACGAGACGGGTCTACGGTAGACGAAATGACTTCAGGGGTTAAGCGTTACTTAGCGTTTTGCCAGGCAGAGGGCAATATTGGAACCCAATACGTCAAGCAAGCGGCGACGTTCTTCGGTCCTGACAGGGCTTTCTTAGAGACGTGGGAGGTTATGCAAAAAAGCCCTAGCTCTACACCACATAGAAATTCAGGTTTTGGAAAGCAACCCGCGACACGCCCTGTCTACACCTATCCGGGCGGTGATGCCGACGCAATAGACTCAACAGCAACAGAGGTTTTCGATGCACAAGCAAGACTTTAATAAATTTTCAGATGCCTGGGCGGATGCGCATGAGGCCATGGCGGCCGGAAAGATATTATCACCAAGAGCAATGGTGTCGATATTCGATGACTTTGAGGATTATTCGATTGAGTCTGTTCTGGCTGCGTTAAAACATCACAGAAAGACCGCCAAGTTTGCGCCAACTGCGAATGACATCATCGAACTGCTTGAGTCCGGCAATAAGCGCTTAACCGCCGATGAGGCTTGGGCAATGATGCCGAATGACGAATTTGAAACCGTCGTATGGACTTTGGAAATGTCCGAGGCATACGGCATTGCCAGCGGCATTCTTGCAGAAGGCGACAAGATAGCGGCAAGAATGGCTTTCAAGAGCGCCTATGATCGACTTTGCGCTGAAGCCGTGCTGATGCAAAGGCCCGTTTCGTGGAGTGTTTGTGTCGGCTTCGATAAATCGCGCATTGAACCCGCATTGCAAAAAGCCGTTGCTGCCGGGCGTATTTCTCAGGATCGAGCAAATAAGTTTTTGCCGGAACCAATGGATGCCGGACCTATTGCCGGACTGCTGACGGGTAAAGTCAGCGAGCCACCGAATAACGACGCAAAGCTAAAAGCAAAATGGGGGGATATTAAGCAAACCATAGCCGACGGGCAACGCAAATTAGCGGAAAAAGAACACAAAAAAGCTTTGGATCGTGAACAAAAGCGGCTTGATTTTGAGGCGCGCCGGCAGGAAATGCTTGATCGAGTTACTCAGAAATTGCAGGAGAAAGCTCAACCGATGGCAACCAGCGAATCAGGTTAATTAATAAGCAGCATCAAATAATCAACAATCACATCAACCAAAAGGAAATACAAAAATGAAGAAAATAGAATCAATGCTGCAAATTAAAAACGGCATGGCCGTAATAGCGGCCGAAGATTTAGCAGTTTTACTTGGCAGAAACCATCTAAGCGTTATCCGCGCTATCGATGCCATCCCTACGGAATACTTGGATGGGGACATGTTCTTTATGGCTGCCGGTGAAGTGTTTTTAACCCAAGCCGGTATCTGCATGGTCGACATGTCCAAAAGGCATTTGCGTATGCGCCGGAGAATCATGATGGCGTTAAGCATATTCGACGCCGACTATCGGGAGTCCCGCTGGGTAGAGTTTCATGCCGCTATGCCACCCAGAGCAATTATTAGACTACTCGCTTGGTTGGACAATGTCGGGCTAAAACGGCCGGCGCTATTGCTGTTCACAATTATGAGCCAATTAAAAAAATACGATCCGTCCAAGGGGTTAAACGTTCCCAAAGCAGTTCGATAAAAACTACCAAACAGGCGCGATGCAATTGTCAGCGCCTGTTTGGCACTCGGAAAACCTAACAAATCAGCCCCAATTCGTAATCCATCATAACCACAGGTTATTCAATTTAAATCAAAAGGCCATTTCAAAATGAAAAGTGTTAATAAATCCGAATTACAGAGAGCCCATCATATCAAGCAGCGGCTTAGCCCGGCGATTGCTGCTTTGCAGCAAGTCGACACTCAAGCGCTTAATTCTGATCCATATGCGCGGGAAAAAGTCGCCGCCTTTGTTGTTTGGTTAGAAAAATTCACATCTAAAGCCGATAGCGTCATAGAACGCGCCAAAGAGCAGATCGAAAATAAGCCAGAAGTGCTAATAAAGGCAGCAGGCTTGCGCTTTTTTATGATTCCGGCAGATATTAATTCACATCACAAAACGATTGGGCAAAAAATCGAAGAGCACAAATCTAAAACCGAAGAACTCCGCAAAAAAGGATTCGCACCTGCTGAAATTGAGATGCTTATTTCTTACCCTCAGCCTGAACTTGATGCTCACAAAGCCGCTATTGTCGAACTCGAGGCTGAACAAAAAAAGATCGAGCAGTTTCTCGCTGATTCGCCAAGATTCGATGTTGGCTTGCTGGATGGCGCCAAATTAGAGCCGTTTTTGCCCGCGTTAAACAGCCGGCAGGTTGGCGAGTAATTCGCATGTCAATGGCAACTACGTCTGTACAGCCAGAAAACAAAACCGAGGTCGCAGTCTTGAAAACCATTGTGGCCCGACTCAGGGAGGCGCGGGGACTGGCAGGAATTTATGACTACCAAGTAGTCAACTGGCTCGGTGTTTCGGCTACCAAGATTACCGAATTGGAAGAAGGCATTCACACCGCCCCTTTGAGCACAATAAAAAAGGCGGCGGAAATATTCGATGTGTCGATTGATTACCTTTTTGGTGAGGCCGAGGACTGGGAAAAGTGCCTGGAAGTTAGGAAGGAGCGAGATTTTTCAGTTCATTTGCAGGGTTTGCTCATAGCAGAGCAAACCAAAATTGCGGCGGAGATGGTCAAACAAAACGGCCAGATAGCCGCCTTATCCGAGGCCGTCATCGTACTGGCGCCAGCGATTAGAGCCGTTTATGACGCGATGCTTAGGTTTTGGGAATTAAATCCTGGCTTTGATGAGATGGTGGCCGGTGCTCCGGTCATTCACTACCTTGATCTAGCTGACAAGGCCGGGCATGAGGCAACTTGCAAAATGGTCCGGTACGGTATTTTGCCATTTGAGGAACTGAACAGCTATTCAATTCAAGAACCAACAAATCAAATGGTCAACCATGTCTAAGCCCCCAGAACACGCAAAGGAACTGGTCAAGACGTTCGGCATGAGAATGCGCGCTGCTCGAGAATTATGCGGCCTCAGCCAGATAGAAGCTGCAAAGCGGCTTGGTTATGCAAATTCAACCAAGCTGACCAAGATCGAACTTGCCAGCGATACCAATTCGATTCCATTTTGGGTGATTTCTATGGCCGCAAAAACCTATCAAGTCTCAACCGATTATCTGCTTGGCCTTACCGACGAGTGGCAATGTAACCACTCCGAGGCGCTGCAAAGCAAAATCGAGAAGACAGTAAGGCAATCCCAGTCAATCCAATACAACCCCATCCGGCAGCTATACGAGCATATTTCAGCCATTGAAAGCGCGGTTTCGATCAACCTGCAAAAAACAGCCGAATTTAAAGACCTGGTAACCCGGTTTCGCTCACTAAACCCAAGCTTCGATACCGAGCTAAGGCTTGGGGCAAAGCTACTCAGAATAGCCAATGAAACCACCCAGGAAGCCCGCAATATCGCCCAGCAGTTGGCTAAATCACGCGACTCGCTCAAGTCAGTAATCAATATTTAAAAAACAAGAATATGGGATTTCGGACTCCATAAAAAAGGAATACATAAATGAAAGCAGAGAAAACAGAAACAAACGAAAAAAATGCGGGCGGACGGCCTACAGCGTTCAAACAAGAATACATCGATCTTGCCTATAAATTTTGCTTACTCGGTGCGACTGATGAGCAGCTGGCCGAATTTTTTAACGTAGCCAAAAGCACTATCAATCTCTGGAAACAAAAGCAACCTAAGTTTTTAGATGCTTTGAAGCGCGGTAAGGTTGTAGCCGATGCCAATGTCGCTCAAGCCCTTTACCGCAGAGCAACCGGATATAGCCACCCAGAGACCCACGTTTCGAATTACCAAGGCCAGATAACCTTAACCGAAATAACTAAACACTATCCACCAGATACCGGGGCCGCCTGCTTCTGGCTGAAGAACCGTCAGCCTGACAAGTGGAGAAATAAGGTAGACGTTAGTGCTTCAGTAAAGCTCGATAAAGAGACTCTTGAAATGATCGAAAATCAATTCATCACCAAGATGGCCGAAGCCCATGAGCGGCAAAAAGAAGTACTCAAAGAACGCGGCATTGCAACTGAAGAATAACCGTGGCTAAAGCAACTATCTTCCATGATCCAAGGTATTTGGATTTCGTTGAGCGCTACCATGCAAACCCCTTGGGTTTTGCTGTTAGCGTATGCGGAATGTCGCCGTCTTTTGATCAGGAAGAATTGCTTCATGGAATTAGCCCGCCTGATGCCAAAGTATCAGTGGTTTCCGGCACCAGTACGGGTAAAACTGCTGGCTTTGGGCGGATAGCTTTATGGCATTTGCTTTGCCACCCGGTTGCCGTTTATGAGGGTAAGCTCGAGATAGGTTCGAATACTTATATCGGGGCGCCGCGCATCAATCAAGTTTCCGATGGTGTTTGGAAGGAAATGAATGATGTTTATTTAGCCATTGCGAACGGTCCTTATGCTTGGCTCAATGAATATTATGAAATCACTAAAACCAGAGTTGCCGTCAAAGGGTTTGCCGAGCAGTGGTTTATTAGCCAAGTAGCCATGCAACAAGGCCAGTCAATCGGCGTAGCGGGTAAGCACCGATACTGGCAGCTGATAATCATTGATGAAGCGGCGGGCGTTTCCGATGAACATTTTGACGTAATTGAGGGCACCCAGACTCAGCCGGGTAACCGTACCTTATTAGCATCACAGGGCGTGAAGAATGCCGGTCGATTTTATGAAACACACCACAACCTTGCTAAAGAAAACGGCGGGTCGTGGGCGGCGCTTAAATTCAGTTCTGAGCGGTCACCATTTGTAACAGCGAAGTGGCTTAAAGATAGATTGGATGAAACCGGCGGCAGGGATTCAATCGAATACCAAATACGTATTCTTGGGCTATTCGCTGAGAACTCTGGCAGCAACTTGTTGACCAGGGTCGAACTTGAAAAGGCATTCTTGCCGCGCAAGATAATTCAAGATGACGAGCCCTATGGTTTATTTGTCCTGGCCGACGTTGGCTTGGGTGAATACCGGGATGAGTCGGTCGCCGTGGTGGCAAAAGTCATTGGCATGGGCGATTTAGGCGCTGATGCCCGACGCGTTGAGTATATCGAGATACCGTACTGCACCAACGCCAAGAATGAAATCATTTTCGCCGGGGATCTGGTTAATTTGGTGGGTAAGTTGTCAAACGCAACACTGTTGGTCGATAACGGCGGCGTCGGGGCCACGATAAACAAATTGATTGAGGCGTCCGGGGTACCGGTGGTAAAGGTTGACTGGGGCAAGCCTTGCTTCAAGAAAGAATACCGGGACCGTTTTTATAATCGCCGGGCGTGTGCCATGGTTAGGTTTAGGGATGCAATAAGGTCTGGCCGGGTGGTTCTTCCGCAAAACATAGACAAAAAGCTGAAGAACAAAATATTACTGCAAGGGGCGCGATTGCCTTATCACTTTGCCGAGGCGGGCGGCCTTCGCTACGTCATGGAAAAGAAGGAGGAAATGCGCAAGAAAGGCATTAAATCGCCGGATATATTCGACGCCATGTCATTTGTTTGGCTTGAGGATGCTAATACTTACATGGTGGCCGAGAACAGCGGCCTGGGCGAAACAGCAACCGCAGCCGATACAGCCAAGGCCGAGGCCGAGAATATGTTTGCTGATGTGGCTTAACAAAATAAATTTAATAATCTGGAGCGGATAATGCAAAGCGAAGCACTAAACATAAAGTCAAAAAGAGGGGGTGTACGGCCTAATGCCGGGCGTCCAGTCGGTTACCAAGGACCTAAAGCCATTAAAAAGATTGCGATAAAGACGCTTCAAAAAATTATGCAGGATGAAACGGCTTCGGCTGAAGCAAGGGCATTGTCTGCGAGTAAGTTACTTGATGTCATGGGAGGTGAACAACATGGAATCTAAATCAATAACATGCTCCGATGATGACCTAGAGAACAGCCCCACGTTCCAAAAATTGGTCGTGCTGTCGCGCCTTGATCCGATCAACAGCTGCAATCAGACTGAAGTCGATCAAGCATTGGCTCAGGATCTTATAACGTTGGTCCGCGCGCTCGATAATAAAACCATTAAATTTGAAAACAGAGCTGATGAAGGGGCTTTTTTTCAACTAATGCTGACTTGCCGCACAATTGTTAGTCAGATCCCCCCTCCATCAAATACAAAACATTAATTAGGCTTAACCATGCCATTACAATCCGACTCACAAGGTTTTTTAACGGGCGATACCGTTACCGATATTCGCCGTGTATCAGACCATTTAAGGCGCATTAGAAACGATGTGTATGATATTAAGCGCGCTATGCTGAGTTCATCAACAAACAGCCGAGAAAGCGGCAATTCTCGCGCCTCCAGTGGCGGCAGTAATGCGCGGATCAGTAGCATGGTGGCAACTCCAACCGGGGCGCGGAGTGGCAATCAAGGTCCGGCACTCAGGCTCTTGTCGTCGGTAAGTTCAAGTGAAGTGGCTACGCCAGGCGGAAGAATCCGTGATGCTTCTGGAAGATTTATTGCAAACAGAAATGCTGGGGCGGATTCATCTGGAGCGCCAGGTGATGATCCCGAGGATAAAAATAAAAATAAAAATAAAGAAAAAGAACAGAGTCGCCTTTTGAATGGCTTCGCAAACAGGATTGCCACAGCCATAACCGCAACAACTGCTGGCGCCGAAGAAGCCGATCCAACCATCAAAGCATTTAAAGAAGTCGCTGAACCGCTTGCGCGCGGCTATCAGATATTTTCTGGTGGTATTGGTGGTGGCAAAAAGAAAGGTGATGGCAAAAAAGACGATGGAGAAAAAAAAGAGCGATGGTATAGAAGAATACTTAATTCGCTCGATAAGTTTAGAAGGGAGGAGTCTGCATTCAATCGCGTAGAAAATAGGATTCTTCGTAATATTGAGGGCAATTCAGGCGCAGGAAGCGGTAACGGCGGCGGTGGCTCAGGCGGAGGAATGATGCTGTTAATCAGTGGCATGCTCGCCCGTCTTGGGCCGCTATTGTTAACCGGAATTACCGGCGTATTGGGCTTTATATTCTCGCCGATTGGCTTGGCTATCGGCGCAGCGGCGGCGGTTGCCTGGGGATTATTTACCGAAGAAGGCCAAAAATTCTTTGGCGAGGTCGGCGCTAAGGTTATCGACGGATGGAATACGGTGGTTACCGCCTTCGCTCCAGTATCGGAATCGATCAGCAAGGGCTGGGAAACCGTAAAAGGCGGCTTTGATAGCCTGATTAGCGGCATGGTGTCTTCTTGGGAATCATTTACCGGATTCCTGAAGGATAAGTTTGGAATCGACATTCCGGCCATTTTTAAACCGGTGGTGGATGTTAGCAAAAAAGCGGTGGAAGCGGCCACTAATACAGTCAGCAAAGGGGCTGATGTCGCCAAGAAAACAGCCGAAGCGGGAATTGAGGCTGTTAAGAAAAGCTCTCCAAAGACAGCTGAGGCAGTCGGTAATTTGTGGGAAAAGGCTAAAGAAGGCGCTAAGAATATTTCTGACCGGGCAACTAATAATGATCTAGGCCTTGGTTATATTAGTTCCCGTTATGAGGGTAACATTGGTTCGGCACATAAAGACAATATCGGCTCCGCCTACGGAAGGTATCAATTCAACACTGAAGGCGGCTTGCCGCAATTTCTAAAAGACAACCCGCAATACGCCGCCCAACTCGCAGAAGGTGGCGCGCCAGGTAGTGCCGGATTCAATAAAAAATGGGAGCAAATTGCAAAGGATGATCCAAGTGGATTTTTGGCTGCGCAGGAAGCATCAGGGAGAAAACAATATTATGATCCGGCTATAAAAAAAGCGGGCTCATTGGGATTTAATACCGAGGACCGTGGCATTCAAGAGGCTATGTTTAGTGGGGCTGTTCAACATGGTGGATGGAACTCTAAGGTATTACCTCGTATAGCCCAAAACTACGACCTTAAATCTATGTCGGCACCAGATCAGTTAAAAGCTATTTACGCTGAAAGGCGCAAGTATGCATCTGAAAACCTAAAGGGTGCTGACTTAAAGAATGTTTTATCTCGCTACGACAGCGAAGAAAACAACACGGTCGATTTATCAGTGGCATCCAAGGGTGAAGCGCCTAGTTCTGTTCCAGAATCGCCAGCACCTGAATCATCTACGCCTACCGCAACAGCATCCATATCCGACGATCCAACCCAGAGCGGCCGCTACAAATACGAACCCCTTGAAGGCGGAAATGCTCAAGTCACCGATAACCAAAGCGGAACAATGGAGCTTGCCAGCGACGAGCAAGCCAATGCCTATAGAAAGCAGCAGGGCAAGCAGTATTTAGATGCGTTTGCGGCGGCAAATAACCCGGATCCTTATAGGTCGCTTAATAGCTTTGTATCGGGCCCAGGAAAAGCAGCCCAAGTACAAGTCGCCTCAGCACCGCCCGTAAAGCCGCCGGTATTCGCGCCGCCTCCGCCAATCGCCGAAGCGCCGCCGATAATAGAGCCGCTGGCCAGTAACTCAAGCCGGAGTATGACGGTATCAATGCCCGCACAGGACGTTGGGCAGGATGTTAAGGATAGGGGGATTGCGCATATTGTGACTGGCGGGTATTCGAGCCGGGGTTAAATGTTAAATGTGGGAAAATCCCACATTCAAAAAGCGTAAAGGTAGACGCTGACCACCTTTACAAAAGGTGGCAGCGGACCATATTTAAAATCAGTGCCTGGAGTGGTTTAAAGCAATTTAACCAATGTCGCGATCAATCCCAACTCCCACTCGCGCCGCCGCCACCGAAATTACCACCTCCAGAATAACTACTACTCGAATCGATTGAGCCGCTTGAATCCGATTCAAATGATGGGGAAATAATCGCATCGCTGCCAAACGAAACTTTCCTTGCTTCCGGCGAGTCGCAACGACTACAGCTTGGACCGTCTCGGTAGATAGATGTTTTAGTACAACCGCTTCTTTTGCATTTGTATGGCATGGGCTGCCTCGATAGTAGAAATAGATTATCAAATCTTGCCGGTCAGCCTAAACAACAGTCCCGCAATAATCGTTATTTGCAGCAAGCCAACACCCACTACCCATCGGATTAGGTCGGCCTTGGATTCAGCAATGTCCTTTGCAACTTTTAGTTCCAATTCTTTCGTGTCCCGCCTTAATAATGCCTCCAGTTCTTTCAAGTCCCGCTTAGTGGCTAGATCATCAAGCTCATAATCATGCCGGGCTTGTTCCAGCGTATTTGAAACAGTAGCCTTTTGTAAGTCGGTCAGCACCTCGGCTTGTTCTTCACTAAAGCCGACACCTTTCAGCTTTTTAACGAAATCATGGGTATCGAAAGTAACGGTGGTCATTGGCATAGGTTCCTATCTTTAATTTCTTTCAAATTAGCCTTATGGCTTATCTTTGTCAAGCGGATCGCCGCCCTTGGTCTAGCGCAATCCTTAAATTGGGTACGCTGATTTGACGTACCCTGTATATTTCAACGATTTGGCCTTTTTGCATTGCGCTGTAATCGCCTGCCCAATGGGGGTGGTGAAACGCCACCCCTTTCCATTCGTTCCGACCTGTAAATGTCACCCGCGTTTACATTTAAAATTCTTCAATAAAATGGGGTAAATCCCCCGTTTTAAATGTCCCCTCAGAGGACATTTAAAAAATCCAATTGTGGGCGCAGCGCACGTTTATAAAGTGTAAAGGTGAACGCATCTCACCTTTACAAAAGCGGCCGCAGACCGTATTTAGATTGGGTAGGGTTCGTCGTAATGATGAGCGTTAACGACGACGTTGATACCTTCTTCATATTGGTTTATAGTCGGGGCAAGAACTCGCCTTGCTGGTTCTTGTGGGGCTAATTCGTCCTCGGCTCTTGACCGGGGCGGCGGGTTAGCCCTTTTCTATTTGCCACCGCTCACCTCAAGGGTGAACCCCTACAAATCCCCCTCTCTGGCCTTCATATTTTCTGCTATATTGAATCCGGAGCTTAACGTTCTGCTGTGGGGGATATTCCCGTAACCGGTTAATCCGGCTTCGATAACGGGGGTGTATTCCTCACAGGCTTTTTTTAAGCCTTCCTGGCCTTCGGCTCTTGACCGGGGATTATCTGGAAGGCTTTTTTATGAAAAGGCGGGTACGGGTGGCTCTTGACCACCCGCTAACAACCCCGCCTTTTTGCTTTTGTGAAACACCTCAAAGCGTTTTTTTTGTAGGGCTGTCTATAATCCCGGCTTAAGCTTGGTTTGTGGGTAAAGTTGTTGATTTGTATGGACGGTATGGTTTATACCGTCTATATCAATCAATGACTTAGCTTTTTTGCAATAAGTTGAAATAGCCCTCGCTTTATCTGCATAATCCAACCTCAGCCGCTACCACCAGGACGCTACACATGCTCTCACAGGAAGAAAAAGAACAGCTCCAGCGCATCATCGCCGAACAGAACAAAATCCTTGCAGGAGCGCCCACATTCGCGGAAAAACGGACCGCCCAGAAAGCTAAGCTGGAGGCTATGACCAAGTTGGGCATGATCCAAAAACCGGCTTCACCTCACACCGAAGAATAAGTTTTAGTTGCCAATTTTTTGAATGCGGGGTTATACTTTTGGCGCACTCACACATTTGAGTGTCGAGATTGGCGTCTCGGAAATACAACAGCGCACAAAGCCGCTTCTTGCGGTATTTTTTTGTGCAAAATTCAGCACGTCTTTATGTCGGGCTGGGTGGAGCAGTCGCAAGACTGGCCGGTTCTGTTGTTCCGGAACGCCAACTTCGTCCAGCCCGGCGCCCGCTCAAAATCATGGTGCCGGCTTATAATCTATAACCGAGATAATGCCATGACTAAACAACACCCTCAATCCATCCAAAATTCAGGACCGAACAATTCCGCTCAAAATTCAGAGCAAAAATCCGAAAACACAACATCACGCGATCCGCATGCCAACTCGCCGCGACTTTTTATCGATGTAGGAAATAAGAGATTCCTCATTACTGATGAACATTTAGCCTTGTTTAGCGAAAATCACCACAAAAAAACGCTAGAAGTGTTATTGGCAGTCATCGAGCACTGGAGGCATAGAGCCATCCATGAAACTAAAGGGGGTGAAGTACCTGCATTTCGTGAACTAACTGGCGCTCTAATTCGAGATTTAAGTGATTATGTGACTCAATCGTGTTCGGTTCTGGCGACATACCCTTCAAGGACACAGGTCGACAATACCGAAGAAGTTACCGGAGGTGCGGCATGAACAGCACCGTTGCTCAAGCTCAATCCGAGCAAAACCAAACCGCCGATAGCTCGGCTCAGCTCTTAGACCAACTGCAACAAAGAATCAATAGCGTCAAAGAGCAGCTATCACCTCAGTACCTTGAACGCTTCTCTAATGCCTTAAACCACGCCAAAAAGGTCCATGATTTCTTTCGCAACGGCAAATCCCCAGAAGCCGAAATGTCACATGCGGTTAAGATAATCGAAAGCCAGCTTGAGGATATGTTGGAGGTAGCAAGTGTCCAACAAAGCATTGATGATGCGAAATCGGACTTCGGCATAGAGCTAACCACGAATGAGTTTTCCCCGCGCGCCAAGATTGGTCAAAGGTTAGCAATGCGTAGAGGATGCTTGGCCGAGGACGGCGACCTTGTAGCTATAAAGCTGGATGATAAATGGCGCGTTGAATGGTACAGCCCAGGCAAAGAATATTACGCTGTTTGTGTTGCGATTATGGCCAAGCGGCCTACGCAGCAAGCCGAGCTTCAAACATAAAAAAATGGCCAGCAGCCTTAACGGGTTGTCGGCTTTTTTGTGCGCAACATGGTGAGAATTAACCAAGACTTTAACCCCCCAGGTTCCGGAGAACTTCCCGCGCTGAGATTTGCAAAAGTGGGCTGCTGCCATGTTTAGATTTCTTCAATAAAATCAATCGAAGGAGGAAAATCCCCCGTTTTAAATGGCGCGCCTAATTGGTTGGTTGATTTTGTCCAATAGGCGGAATCCCGCCTATATCACTCCCGGTAATTAATTCAATGACTCGTTGAACTACCTGAATTGCGGTAGTTTGGCTTTTAATGTGCCAATTATCAAACCTGATTTTTGGCAAGCTGCTTAAAAGCGGGGCTGGTGCCCGTGCTAGTAACTCCACATTCGGTAGTAGCATAAGAGCACTTCAATGGATGCCCAGGCATTGTGCTTGGAGGCTGACCGTAAACAGTTACTGAACTTCGTGGTTCAAGACGTCGTGGCCAGCCTTTCCCATCAATTAGTATTGGTTGGACATATGCTCCACGCCGGTCGGTACCTTTGTAAAAAACACCAGTTTCATAAACTGTCACAGCGAACGCGCTTAAATTTGTGATTTCAATGCAGAATGTTAGATCTGGATCGGCAGCGCCAACAGGTATGGCTTGTTTCGGACGCACTCGGAGCTTTACGCGAGACTTATCAATTGCATGCCAAGTGTTGATAACACCAAGAACCGCACCAAGTAGGGCAATAGCTAGAGTCATAGCTTGAACGATAGTCATAGAGCGTTTGGATACTTATAAAAATTTCTTATCATCCACCAATTTCTAACGCTAGGCAATATAATCAGTATTTTTAAGATCAAAAAATCTCATGAATCCTCAGTTGGTCGTCAGGGAATGGTTTAAGACCTTATAGTAAGGATAGGCGCGAGAACCCGTTTTTAGAACAGGCGACAAGTCACCACTTTTGCCAGCGCCTGAATTCCAGGCAATAAAAAACCCACTCAGAGTGGGTTTAGTTAGAAGTTTACAGGATGATTTAAGAATAATGCCCTTTACAAGCGACAATTTGAATAATGTCATTGTCAACTGTATAAATTATTCTGTTTGAGTCATCAATACGCCTTGACCAAAATCCAGATAAATTCCCCTTTAATGGCTCTGGCTTTCCGATACCAGTGAAGTAATTTCGCAGAATATCTTGAATTAATAGATTAATCCGCTTTAATGTCTTTTTGTCTTCAGTTTGCCATTCAATATATTGTTCCCATGCGGTTTCCGTAAAAGAAACCTCACTCATAGTTCAATTTATGTGTAGAGAAATTCCCGCGCCTTAGCTGAGCTATAGACCGCCCCAGCATTTCTTTATTTTCTGGACTATTTAATTCGGCCATAAGCTCATCTATCGGGAGTTCTGTATCGGGGATTCCTAATACTTTTGCGTCATGTTCAATAATAACCTTAACCAATAACTCGCAATTATCTATTGTTTTTTTCAAGAAATACCGGCACATAAATAAGCTACCGTTCATTTTATGACGCAGCTCTTTAACGGTACTTCGTATTTTATCAAGCCTGGCTATAAGATTAAATTTCTCATCAACCAATTGATCGGACAATGATATTTCCAGTGTAATGTCTTTTAGCATTATTTTTGAATCAAGATAAGCCGCAGCACAATGAGCGCTTATTACCCAGCTATTATGAACCAAGCCTTTGAATATGCTATTGATATTATTCGCGTCATTGTCAACCAGATTTAAATAATCTTGCGCAGTTACGCTCATTTTTTACCCCGATGATTTACTGATATTGCTTATTTACTTAGGTGCCAGTATAGCCTATTCAATTTCTCTCTGCCAAAAACAACCGACATAAAATTCACCGCCATAGCCTCCACAACAGAACCGTTATGTTCTCGACCCGATATAGCAGAAAATGAAGGACAAAAAACTTTCTAGGACCACTTTTAATTCAGTCACTGGGCAACACAAAGACCGGGTGACGGCGGTTTTTGTGCACCTGGAATTCCGGCAAGTGTTGCGGTCGAAATTAAAATTAATCTTACTCTACATTACCAAAAAATACTCTAGCTTTACTTTAAAAGTTGACCAGAGGTTGACCAGAAAAACAACAGGCAATAAAAAAGGCCTTAGGTTTGCACCTAAAGCCTTGATATTCTTGGAGCTGGCGATGGGAATCGAACCCGCGACCGGCTGATTACAAATCAGCTGCTCTACCGACTGAGCTACACCAGCGAAGAAGCGGGTATTATACACAACATTTTTTTCTTGGCTAGTATTTTTATCGATTATTTCGGCCTTTTTCCTAACTTGTTTTTGTTGGTCGAGTGAGGCTTGGTTTTCCCGGAACGAGTGTTGTCCAGTCCGGTATATTTGGTTTTAAAACGTTGAATTTTGTCGGGCGTTTCGACCGTACCTTTGGGCTGAAAGCTGGGGATCAAATGTTGCTTACCATTGCCGATTAAATCGCTGCGACCCATGTCTTTTAGAGCTTCGCGCAACAACGGCCAGTTCTTGGGGTCGTGATAACGCAGGAAGGCTTTGTGTAGGCGACGCTGTTTGACGCTTTTTGGTATGGCGATGTCCTCTGCATTTCGACTGACTTTACGCAACGTGTCTTTGCCGGAGTGATACATCGCGGTGGCGATCGACATCGGCGAGGGCAAGAATGCCTGCACCTGGTCGGCCCTAAAACCGTTGCGCTTTAGCCATAACGCGAGGTTGAGCATGTCTTTGTCGGTCGTGCCGGGATGTGCGGCGATAAAGTACGGGATCAGGTATTGCTCTTTACCGGCTTCCTTTGAATATT
This sequence comes from Methylobacter sp., assembly GCF_036845245.1. Classification (NCBI taxonomy): domain Bacteria; kingdom Pseudomonadati; phylum Pseudomonadota; class Gammaproteobacteria; order Methylococcales; family Methylococcaceae; genus Methylobacter; species Methylobacter sp. The sequence continues at coordinate 42,895 of NZ_DAIUEH010000035.1, read as the reverse complement.
TATCGAACATTTCCTTGAAGCGGTCGTATGTGCCCATGCCCGGTTTCATCATTTTGGATAACACGCCTTGCTCGGTATGTTCCGGGGCGATTTTAAGGTAGCCGCCGACATGGTGGGTGACTAGTTCCTTGACATATTCCGGCGATTCCACGGCCAGATCGTAACGCAAGCCCGATGCGATAAAGATTTTTTTGATACCGGGCAAGGCGCGAGCTCTGCGGTAGAGTTTAATCAACGGGGTATGATCGGTATCCAGATTAGGGCAAATGCCGGGATAAACGCAGGATGGCTTGCGGCAGGCGGCCTCGATTTTCGGATCTTTACAGGCCAGCCGGTACATATTGGCGGTCGGGCCGCCCAAGTCGGAAATATGGCCGGTAAACGCAGGCGAGGTGTCGCGGATCGCTTCAATTTCTTTAATAATGGAATCTTCCGAGCGGCTTTGGATGATTCGTCCTTCATGCTCGGTGATCGAGCAGAATGTGCAACCGCCGAAGCAGCCGCGCATGATGTTGACCGAATGCTGAATCATTTCAAAGGCGGGCACGTTGGCGTTGCCGTATTCCTTGTGCGGTATGCGGGAGTAGGGCAGGTCGAACACGCCGTCCATTTCTTTGGTGGTCAGCGGAATAGGCGGCGGATTAATCCAGACCTGCCGCGTACCGTGCAATTGAATCAACGGTCGCGCATTGCCGGGGTTGGTTTCGCCGTGCATGACTCGCGAAGCGTGGGCATACAAAATCGGGTCGTCTTTTACCGTCTCATAGGCAGGCAGGCGGATAACGGTTTTCGCTCTTTGATCTTTGATGAGTTGCCTGTCGAAGCGAACTACTTTTTCGCCGGTATTATCATCAGGTTTTTTATCGCAAGCGGGCTCTTCCTGATAAGGATTTTGCGGCGGCATGATCGCTCCCGGATGATCGATATCGGTTGAATCTTTAACCGCAAAACCTTCCGGTATTTGTTTAACAAAATGCACCGTGCCGCGTATGCCTTTTAATTCTGATATGGCTTCGCCGTTAGCCAGACGATGGGCGATTTCCACAACTTGGCGCTCGGCGTTACCGTAAACCAACAGGTCGGCTTTGGAATCCAACAGCACGGATTTTCTGACTTTATCCGACCAGTAATCGTAATGCGCGATGCGGCGTAAGCTGGCTTCGATACCGCCGATAATAATAGGCACGTCCTTGTAAGCTTCGCGGCAGCGGTGCGAGTAGACGTTGACGGCGCGGTCAGGGCGTTTGCCTGCTGCACCATTCGGGGTGTAGGCGTCGTTGGAGCGGATTTTTTTGTCCGAAGTATAACGGTTGACCATCGAATCCATATTGCCTCCGGTCACGCCGAAAAACAGCTTCGGACGGCCCAGCTTGCCGAAATCTTGTGCGCTGGTCCAGTCGGGTTGGGAGATGATGCCGACTCTGAATCCCTGCGCTTCAAGCAGTCTTCCAATCAGCGCCATGCCAAAACTCGGGTGGTCGATATAAGCATCGCCGGTCACCAGAATTACGTCGCAGGCATCCCAGCCGAGTTCGTCCATTTCGGCCTTGCTCATCGGTAAAACAGGGGCGGTGCCAAAGCGCTGCGCCCAGTATTTCCGGTAGCTAAAAAGGTTGGGTTCGGTTTGCAAGACTGTAGACATTATTTTTGTATCGAGTTGTTGATGACGCTGGAATTGTGTTTAACGATCTCTTTTAAATAAGTGATAAATTCGATCTGGTAAAGCTGTTCAAGAATAATGGCACGGGTTCTCAAATCCTTCATGGAATGCAGCGGAGCCTCTTTATTGAAAGCCAGGCCGATAATATTGCCCCGGTCCGGAACCGGCAGAAACAGGGTTCTCCAGTCAAAAGTGCTTCCCAGCCACAAGGCAACCTGCTGGAATAGAGGATTGCTGACGCCGCCCCAAAGATTGATGACCAGCATGCCGTCTTTTTTTAATAACATTTTGCAGGCATCGAAAAAAGCATGATTACTGATTGATGGAGCCATGCCTTCATGATCGAACGCATCAATAAACATCAGGCTGTATTGTTCGCTTTGGCTCTCGGTTCGTTGACGTACATATTTCGCACCGTCATCGATTATCACTTTCAGGCGCGGGTCCAGAGGCAGGCCGAAATGACTGCGCGCGATCTTGACTACGCTTTCCCTGTATTCTATGACTTTCAAGCGGCATTCCGGAAAATGATGCAACAGATGCTTGGTTAATGAACCGCCGCCCAAGCCGATAACCAAAGCCTGATCATCGAGCGTGGGTTTGAATAACATCCAGCTGGTCATGGCTCGCACATAGTTTAAATACAGTTTGTCCGGATCGGTCAGCAGCATGCTGCTTTGCCGGGGGAACGAGCCAAAGTGCAGAGATCTTACGCCGTCACGCTCGATAACTTCCAAAATGCCGTCATCATCGTGGCTTTCGTAGATAAGCCGGCCTTTATATTTATACATAAACGCGGTAAGTTCTTAAAAGATTGGCTAAACATTATACAGTAGAATGCGGCATGCGTTGAGAACGGTAAATTTTAGACGCTGTTTTACAACCAGTAGAGGAGGTTTTTGCATGAGTCATATTGACTCCATTTCCAGCTGTAAGATTATTACAGTTTCATTGTAGGCTTGTTCCAGCGCATCCACCGTTATCGCGTCAATGACTTGTAATTCATTTTGGGCGGCCTGTTCCAAAGTGCGGGCGAGTTCGGAAAGCTTTGTTGCCCCGACGTTGGCCGCGGCTGACTTAATGCTGTGGGCGGCATGGCGTATCGTCTCCCTATCGCCTGCCAGCATACCGGTTGCAATCTTTTCCAGCTTTGACGGTGTGTCTGCAAAAAACAGCTGCAATACTTCCTGCACTAGGCTTGCCCCTCCCATATTACGCAGCATCTCCAAAGGCTCAGGATTCACGCGTGTATCGTTTATAAAAAGTGTCTTCGATAGCGAAGACTGCTGGTTAATGCTGGATGTGTCTATGAACTGATTGAGCAATGCTCGTAGCGCTTCGAGCCGGAAAGGTTTGGACAGATACTCATCCATGCCCATCGCCAGGCAGTGTTCTTTGTCGCCTTTAAGTGCGTTAGCCGTCAATGCTATGATGGGGGTGCGTTTTTGATCGAAACCGGCCTCTTCATCTCGAATACGCCGAGTGCTTTCATAGCCATCCATATCCGGCATCATGCAGTCCATCAAAATCAGGTCCATATCTTTCTGCCGCCAGCGTTCAAGCGCCTCCAGTCCATTATTAACCACGACTACAGTGCAACCCAGTTTTTCCAGCATCGCACGGCCGACTATCTGATTGACCGGATTATCTTCAGCCATGAGAACACGCAGGCTCAATTTTGAGGTTCCAATAGTGTTATGAGCAGCTGAGAACAGGTTCAACAGGGCGTTATACAACGCTCTTTTGCGCAAGGGCTTAGATAGATACAGATCACAACAGGCCTGTTCGCTTTCAAACGCACTGGAAGCAAGAATGATCACTTTCATTGGATTAAAGCGTTTATCGGCTCGGATATGGTTAATCAGCGCTACACCGGACATATCGGGCATTTCTATGTCCACCAGGGCCAGATCAAACAATTGTTCACACTGCATACTTTGTTCAAGAAGCTCCAGCGCTTGTGCGCTGTCCTCGACTATCCGCGGAAGCATACCGAATTCGAGCATATGTTTTTTAATAGTGAGTGGGTTGTCATCAACGATCAGCACCCGCTTGCCGTGTAGCTCGGAATACAACTGGGGTGCCGGCATTGGGATCAGTGCAGGCTGCAAACAAACTTTGAGACGGAATTCCGAACCCTCGCCCAACACGCTGCTCACCTCGATATCTCCTCCCATCAATACAGCCAGATCCTTACTGATGATCAGTCCCAAGCCGGTTCCCCCGTATTTGCGTGTGGTCGAACTATCCGCCTGACTGAAAGGTTTGAACAATTGCGACAGCGATTCGGATGAGATACCAATGCCGGTATCGCGTACATTGACGCATAAAACAATGTCCTGTTGATTGATATTGTTGCTTAGATCAAGGCTGACAAGGAGCTGAACGCTACCTTGAGCGGTAAACTTAATCGCATTGGTGATTAGATTGATCAGGATCTGCTGCAAGCGGTATGGATCGCCTCTTACTTCCAGCGGAACATCGTCAGCTATGTCGTATTTCAGAATAATGCCTTTGGCGTGAACCTGCTCATGGAAGAGTTCCGTCACTTGTTCGATCATATCTTCCAGATGAAAATCCAACGTTTCCAGTTCTATCTTACCGGCCTCAATCTTAGAAAAATCAAGGATGTCATTGATGATGGAAAGCAACGAGTCTGCAGAGCGATAGACGGTTTCTGCATATTGTTGTTGCAACGGTTTGAGTTCCGTTTCCAGCAACAGTTCGGTCATGCCCAGAACACCGTTCATCGGGGTGCGGATTTCATGGCTCATGTTGGCCAGAAACTGCGATTTTGCGATGTTGGCGGCCTGCGCTTGCAAGACTACATTACGCAAATCCGCCGTTCTGACCTCAACCTCAAGTTCAAGTTGATCGCGGTGATTTTCCAGTTCGGAATCGCGTTGCTGAATTTGTTCTATCATCTGATTGAAGCTGTTAACCAGTTGGCCGATCTCATCTTCACCTTCGCCTCTTGCTCTTAAGGTGTAATCTTTTTCTCGCGATACTTGCTGAGCCAGCTGGGCTAAACGTATCAGCGGTGCTGAAATCAGCGCTGCCAAGCGCTGCCCATAAAGTACACTCAGCAAAAAAGCCACCAGCATCACCAGCGAAATTTGGCCAAGACTACTGAAAATGCTCCACCACATGGGCCGTAAATTGATCACCAGGTATAAATAGCCCTCTATATCGCCTTTCTGACTGATAGGTTGAATGACTGTATGAGTCAGTAATACTATACGGTTCTGTTGCAGTTGGTTTTGGGCTTCAGATAATGAATTCGGGAAGGCGGCAATTTGATTGTCCGAGATATAGTGAGCAAATGGCGCTCCTTCGGTGGTATATAGCTGGGCAGCAATAACGTCGGATTTACTGCGCAATGCAGACAGAATATCGGTCGCTGACCGGCTATCGCCAAACAGCAGGGCTGCCGCAGCATTAAAGCCGATCATATTACCTGTCGATCGGGCATCGGCCAGCATTTCACGGTGTTGATGCCAGAGTTGTGTGACGCTGCTAATCAATAAGGTAAATACGAGCGCCAGACCAACCGTGATAGCTTGTAAACGACGTAGTTTGCTGGTTATAGGTAGATTGGCGAATTTTTGTTGTTTCATAAGACGCCCCTAATCATAACCGGTCATTTGGTAACATGGACTCGTTTCGCCAGTTTAAGCAGTTGGGCGCTGATATGGATACCTTCATTGTTGATCGCATCAAGATTAATCTCAAAACTGAGTCGATTATCAGTTTGCACCAAGCCTATCATGCCGCCTTGATCGACGAAGTTCGGTTTGTCGCTGACGGTGACTACCGGCAAACCTTTTAGCTCCCGGATAATTGCAGCCGCATTTATGGATGAGTCGATAAAAACCATGTGACAGTTTTTCAAGTCATTACCGTTGATAGCGCGATGTATATCCATGGGTTTGCCGCCGATGGTTTTGCTTTCCAGCACCAACAGGCTTTCGCCTAACTGATCGTTATCTGTTGTGCATAAGCGGTAAGACTTCTGGTTGGTGGCGGCCTCTGGCCAATCAATAAACTTGAAGAAGTTGTACAAAAAAGCGGTTTTTACCGCAGCCTCACTGCCGTACTCAGCCTGTGCCTGATCGGTAATAGCTATTGTGAGCAGCAGGGCCAGCATCAATCGGCTAAAGAACGAGGAAATATTTAACATGGCGTTAAACATTCCAGTTTCTGATGACCAAGGTTACCAGCAAAAGCATGGCTTTCAATTTGACCGGTAAAACAGTCGCGTATTAGATTCATAATTGACGGCTCAAATTAAAAGGTGACTTGTAATTTGAGCCGAAACTCGCGCCCGTTCATCGGCAGGATGTTTTGAGTGATATCGGCGGGACCGGTGCCGCCCAGCATTTGATAGTGAGTATTGAGCAGGTTATAAGCTCCAATCGAAACATACAGTCCTTGCATGATACGGTCAGAGCCGAGAGTCAGGTTGAGGAGATCATAGGCATCCGCAACGCCGCCTTGCAGGGCCCGGCGTTCGCCGATATAAATATTTTCAATGCCCAGATTGGCAAAGTTATTGAACAAAGGTTCGGCGTAATGCAATTTGAAGAGGTTCTTTGGCGAGCCGAAAGCCCATATGCCGCCATTGGTTTCGTCAGTCAGGCGGCTGTATGTGTAGGAAGCCTTGAAGAAACGTCCGCTATCCCAGCGCTTTTCAGCTTCCAATTCCCCGCCAATGGCGTGATAGCGCCCGATGTTGATAAATTGCCCGTTGGCGCCATAACCAGGATCAATGATTTGTTCCAACATTTGAGTCATATCGTTGTAAAACAGGTCGCCGATTAATTTCAGGCCGGTTGTTGAGTGCCACTCGATGACGCTTTCATAGCTTTTGATCCGCTCTTCGTAGTTATTGGGATTGGCAGTCACTGCGCTGAGGTTGTAGTCCTGCTCCCAGACATTGGGTGCACGGAATGTAGATCCGTACAGTAGTTTGAACGTGGTGCGTTCCAAAGGACTCCAAATCAACCCCAGGCGCGGGTTGAGTTGCAGGCGTTTCAGCATGTGGGTATAGTCCAGCCGCACGCCGGCACTGAAGATTAAATCGTCAAGAATCTGTATGTCGTCCTGGCCGTATAGCTGGGCGCGATTGCCCTGGCGATTGCTGTCTAGATAGTTTACATAGGGAGCAATGTCGTAATTGAATATGTGCTGGCGCTGGTCGTATTGATATTCCAATCCCAGCATCAAGCGGTGGCCTTTAACAACCGTGCTGGTCAGTTGCGCCTCGCCCCCCCACCAGCGGCCGCTGGCTCCGTCGTAATTGATAACCTGGCCGTTATTGTCATAGGGTTCGCTGGCGGAATAGTCGTAACCTTGGTAAGAGCCTTTTAGCATGACTGAGGTTTTATCGGTCAGGGCTTTTTGGTATTTAAGATTGCCGAAAAACTGCTGGTCATTAGTATGAAAATCCGGATCGTTAAACAGCGCTTGATAAGATGCCGTCGGCACCTGTTTGAATCGACCGACAAAACCGCCCATCAGGGTAAATTCTTGGAACTGAACCCTTCCAAACAAACGGTCTGCATGCTCGGCGTCCATGTTGCTGGCGAAGCCATTGTTGGTGGCCGGGTTGTTGAATTCCGGGTAATACAGGTTTGCTGCACCGGCACTGCCGTAATGTGATGCCGAAAATAGAATATCGGCCCCGTTATCCAGTTTTTTGCCGTAACTGACTCGACCTTTGTAAGTATTGAAGCTGCCCACTTCGCCGGCCAGTTGGGCGCCATTGATGGCGTGGCCTGTTTTGGTGACGACGTTGATTAAGCCCGAAAAGGCATTGGCGCCGTAAATCGACGAACCCGAACCGGGGATAAATTCGATGCGATCGACCAGATCCATATCCAGCATGAACTCCTGGCCCAAGAAGCCGCTGTCGAAGATATTTTCGTTCATGCGCTGCCCGTCGATCATGAACAGTACGCGGGAGTTATAATCGTTGGGGTGCATAAATCCCCGCACGCCCAGATAGCTGTAGTTGCGGTCGTTACTCGTGTATAACCCGCGTATGGCGTTTAATGCTTCAGACAGGGTGCGCCAGCCAAAGGTGCGAATATCCTTGGCGGTCAGCACTGACACCGAAGAGGGGGCCTGGCTGGCTTTTTGGCCCAACCGTGACGCGCTGATCACCTCGACATTCAGCAGCTCTTCGATGGAAAGAGCCGTTAAATCCTCAGTACTGGCTGCAACTTGAGTGCTGAGGGCTGTCAGGATGATAGTTATTATTAGACAGCGCATTGTTTTGATAGATGTTTCGGCCCTGTCATTATCTCTTTAATCAATGATGATCGGCGTTATATAAATAAAATTTCATAGAATCATTGATATACAAAGATATCTTTCGATATTTTTTGCTATAAACGCTTCATTTTTGCGATAGCAGTCTACACTGCGTTAAAAATAGAAAAATGTCATCTATTGATATAACAACGCCGACATAGTGAGGCTGCCCTTTGAGTTCCGGTTTTCTACCGGGGCAGTATCTCCCGTTTAAAATCTACTACAGAAAGGGGATAACTCAGGTAAAAACCTTGCACATTCTCACAGCCGAGTTGTACAAGTTGATCGAATTGGTCCTCCGTTTCAACACCTTCGGCTAGCACTTGAATGTTTAAGGTCTGTCCCAGCTGGACAATCGCCTGAATAATGGCTTTATCTTCCTGTCGTCCTTGCGATAGATCGCTGACAAATGACTGATCGATCTTGAGCTTGTCTACCATAAAGCGTTTGATGTAATTAAGAGAGGAATATCCGGTGCCAAAGTCGTCAATGGCAAATGTTACCCCCAGTTTTTTGAGCTCTGCCATGACTTTCGCAACGGCCTCGATATCCACCATCAGGGTGGTTTCGGTTAATTCCAGTTCCAGGTAATAGGGGTCGAGGCCGGATGATGCGAGAGCCGACCGAACCGATTCCACCATGTTGCCCTGCTTGAACTGTACGGCCGATACATTGACGTTGATGGTCAATTTTAATCCGGCATCATGCCAGATACGGTTCTGACGGCAAGCCTCGTGCAGCACCCAATCGCCTATCGGCACGATCAGGCCGATGTCCTCTGCCACAGGGACAAATTTGGCTGGAGGCACCTGCTCACCTGTAGGTTTTGTCCAGCGCAGCAAAGCCTCAGCCCCTACCAGTTGACGATCTTTAGTGGAATATTGCGGCTGATAATGTAGGCTCAGCTCACCTTTTTCGAGAGCGTGGCGCAGGCCATTCTCCATGTTTTGGCGATCTATTGAGGCGATATTCATGTCGCTTGAAAAGAAACGAAAAATATTGGACCGCTGTTTTTTGGCCACATACATGGCCGTATCCGCTTTATTGAGCAGCCCGTCGAAATTCATGCCGTCCACCGAATAAATACTAATGCCGATGCTGAATGAAGTGTTGAGATGCACGCCATCGATATCGAAGGGTTCATTAATTCGTTGCAAAATTTTCTCAGCGATCTGCGCCACTGCATTTCTATCATGCAAATCAGTCAGCATAATAATAAACTCATCCCCGCCCTGACGGCAGATACTATCACCCTCACGCAAGCACCTTACCAAGCGAGTTGCCACGCCCTGCAACAGACGATCGCCGATATCGTGCCCCATGGTGTCGTTGATCTGCTTGAATCGGTCGAGATCGAGAAAAAGCAATGCCACTAAGGTGTTATTGCGAACTGCGTGCACAACAGCCTGCTCAAAACGATCTCGCAACAAGGTACGATTGGGAAGCTGGGTCAACGCATCGTGGTGCGCCAGATATTCGATTTTAGCCGCCGCTGCCTTGCGTTCGGCGACATTGGAGAAGATGGCGATATAATGGGTCAGTCTGTTATGTGCATCACGTACTGTTGAAATGCCGAGCCAGACTGGAAAAAAATCACCGTCTTTGCGCCGGCTCCACATTTCTCCCTGCCAATAACCTGTTTCATTGAGCGTCTTCCTGATGCCGTTATAAAAAGCTGTGCTGTGACGATCTGATGCAAGTAATTTTGGATCTTTGCCGATCACTTCGTCTGAAAGATATCCGGTGATACTGGTGAAAGACTGATTAACTTCAATGATCTTATTGGAAGCAGTACACACCAGGATGCCTTCACCGCTGTTCTCAAAGACATTCGCCAGCAGCTTTAGACGTTCTTCATTCTGTTTCAAATGGTCAATGTCTGTGTATGTTCCCAACATGCGCACGGGCCTACCCGACGAATCCCGTTCAATGATGCTGCCGGTGGACAAAATCCATTTCCATGACCCTTCCGCACAGGCTTGACGAAACTCCGTTCGATATTCAGGCAGTTCCCCGGCTATATAGGATTGATAGGTTTTTTCCACGGTGTTCCGATCCTCCGGATGCAGCCGATCCAGCCAGGCTGCATTGGTTTCCTCAAATGTTCGAGGATCGTAGCCCAGCATATGAGCGTACTCATCATTGACGATCATTCGCCCTGTCCTGATATCTAGGTCATAGAACCCCTGATGAGCGGCGCGCATCGACAATCGCAAGCGTTCTTCGCTAATCCGCAGTTCATTGTTCCGCGCATAGGAATTCATTACGAATTGCAATCGATGAGCCAGCAACGGCCAAGTGATGGGTTTATGAATAAAATCAGCCGCACCCATCGCAAATATTCGCTCAATCGAGTCGCTGTCTTCCACCCCGGTGAGCATGACTACCGGCACTGTAATACAGCACCCCGGCAGACGTTCCCGTAAAACATCAAGACAGGCGAAACCGTCCATATCAGGCATGACGATATCAAGTAGCACCAGATCCGGGGCATGCTCAATCGCCAGCGCGACACCCGTTACGCCATCTTCCGCCTCAATAAGCTCGTAACCATGGGGAGACAGCGTTCTCTGGATCAACAGTCGCGTCATCGCATCATCGTCGATCACTAATATCCGCATTACATGTTTCCTTTTAAAAACATCCGTATAAACTGGCTAAACTTCGGACGGTATCTATACAAAATGACCCTGTCTTTATGGAATTTATGTTGCATTCAAGTTGGAGCGTTTAAAGGTAAAACAAAATCAATCATTTTGCCTTTGTGGAAGCAAAATAGCGGGGACTCAACATTTTGAACCCCCTGATTTATTAAAATAACCCGGTGATTTTGCCGTTATCATCAATATCGATTCTTTCCGCGGCAGGAACTTTGGGCAAGCCGGGCATGGTCATCATATCGCCTGCAATCGCTACAATAAAGCCGGCGCCGTTTGCCAGCCGAACGTCCCTGATTTCAATGACATGCCCGGAAGGCGCGCCTTTGGAATTAGGATTGGTTGAAAATGACATCTGGGTTTTCGCCATGCAAATAGGGAACTTGCCGTAATCCGCTTCCCATGCAGCCAGTTGCGCTTTGACCTTGGCGTTTGCAGTGACACTGCCTGCACCGTACAGCTTGGTGGCAATGGTTTCGATTTTTTCCCAAAGGCTCAGGTTTTCATCATAGACGTAGTTAAATCCGGGTTCGCGGTTATCGGCGATAGCGATGATTTCTCTGGCCAGTTCTTCGGCACCCGCGCCGCCTTCGGCCCAATGTTTGGAAACTACGCATTTTGCGCCCAAGGCTTCGCATTTTTTCTTCAGCAAGGCGATTTCCGCATCGGTGTCGAACGTGAAATGATTAATGCATACGACGCAAGGCAAGCCGTAATGGTGGGTGATGTTGTGTAAATGACGTTCAAGGTTTTCAAAACCTTGTTCAAGGGCCGCCAGATTCTCCTGGTTTAATTCTTCTTTAATCACGCCGCCGTGGAATTTAAGCGCTCTTACCGTAGCGACTAATACTACTGCCGATGGCTTGAGTCCGGCCATGCGGCATTTAATGTCGAGGAATTTTTCAGCGCCCAAATCGGCTCCGAAACCGGCTTCGGTCACCACATAATCGGCCAGTTTCAGCGCGGTTTTGGTCGCGGTTACGGTGTTGCAGCCGTGGGCGATATTGGCAAACGGTCCGCCGTGAATAATCGCGATATTGTTTTCCAGCGTTTGCACCAGATTCGGTTTGATTGCGTCTTTTAGCAGCGCCGCCATAGAACCTTGTGCGTTCAGGTCACGCGCATAAACCGGCGTTACCCGGTCGGATTTATAGCCGATTACGATGCGGCCCAGACGTTCTTTAAGATCCGCACGACTGGTCGCCAGACATAAAATCGCCATGACTTCGGACGCGACCACGATGTCGTAGCCGTCTTCACGCAAATAGCCGTTGGCGGGGCCGCCCATGCCGACCACAATGTTACGCAAGGCGCGGTCGTTCATGTCGACAACGCGTTTCCATTGGATGCGCCGTGGATCAATGTCCAACTCGTTGCCGTGATTGATATGGTTATCGATCAACGCCGACAGCAGGTTATGCGCGACGCCGATCGCGTGAAAATCGCCGGTAAAATGCAGGTTGATGTCTTCCATCGGCACCACTTGCGAATAACCGCCGCCCGCCGCACCGCCTTTGACGCCAAAGCATGGGCCGAGTGAAGGTTCACGCAGGCACATCATGGTTTTTTTGCCGATGCGGTTCATCGCATCGCCGAGGCCCACCGTGGTGGTGGTTTTGCCTTCACCGGCCGGGGTGGGGCTGATCGCGGTGACCAGAATTAACTTGCCGTCCTGTTTATCGGACAGGCTGTTGACGTATTCCAGCGACATCTTGGCTTTATAATGGCCGTAAGGGTCAAGGTGTTCGGCATCAATGCCGTATTGTTCTTTAACCAAACCGATGATCGGTTTCATATTGGCTTGTTGGGCGATTTCTATGTCTGACATATGGTTGTTTTTCAAAAAAGGAGTTGGTTGAATTTTGGCTATTGACCATCTTTTAGGATTTGTAAGATGGCGCTTATTACTTTTTTATGTGAAGCATTTGTAAGTGCGGCTATGTTTTTATTGATCAGCGCTATATTGGCAGTGAATAGTTTGCCGGGGCGAACAAAACTGACCATGTTCAGGCCACCGTTTTTATAATCGACTTCATCAATGCGTATAGCCTTATCGTCGTTATATGATTTACTGGCGATTTGACACAATATCCAATCATCTCGTTGGGCATAGGCCAGCACTAACGCAGGTCTTAATTTCGCGTGGCTTAAATCCGAAAATGGAAATGAGACAAAAACAATATCGGCTACTGATAACTCGCCCATGCCTCATCCTCTTCAGGCCGGTTCCAGTCGATTGCTAGTGCTTGTTCGCTTAACAAGGCGGATTCATGTTTGGATAGCAATGCTTGGCGAGCGACTTTGGCTTGCATGAACTCAATAAAATCGAACACTTCTTGCTGCATAGGCTCAGGGAGTGCGCTGATTTTTGCGGTTATTTCTTGAATAGAATGTGTCATCAAATTTCCCCTGTTCAAGTCTTCGGGTATTTAAAGTTACGCAGGTGAGATATATCAATGGATTAAATAGTTATGACAGCTTGATCGGATTTGAATATTAATTCTGTTTTTTTCTTTTTGGACATTTCATCTATCAATTTCTGTCTTGCTGCTCTGGCTCTTGGCACACTTGATGCCGCAATGTAACATTCTTTTTTACAATCGCGATGGTCAACAATAATAGGTCAATAGCTGGGTCGGGCATGCTGTCTATGCCCGACATTCCAATGTTTCAATATAACGGTGAATATTTGTAATTTTCGGCTAGCCAAAATGCCGGGCAACGAAAAGCAGTTGCCCGACCTACCCATTAACTATAAACCGGAAAGCGCGCGCACAGATTGCTGACTTTCTCGCGTACCGCTGCAAGCACATTTTCGTCTTCCATATTTTCCATCACATCGCACATCATATTGGCGATTTCGATCATTTCTGCTTCCTTGAAGCCGCGTGTGGTTGGTGCAGGCGTGCCGACGCGAATGCCGCTGGTTACGAACGGCGATTGCGGATCGTTAGGCACGGCGTTTTTGTTGACAGTGATATGCGCTTTGCTCAGCGCCGCATCTGCCGCTTTACCGGTGATGCCTTTGGCAATCAGCGAAACCAGCATTAAATGGTCATCCGTGCCGCCGGACACTACGTCAAAGCCGCGTTTCATAAACACTGCCGCCATGGCTTGGGCGTTTTTAATCACCTGTTGCTGATAAACGCGAAACTCGGGCTGCATAGCTTCTTTAAAAGCAACGGCTTTCGCAGCAATAATGTGCATCGAAGGGCCGCCTTGTATGCCCGGAAAAATATTGGAATCGATTTTTTTCTCCAGTTCCGGGTTGCTTTTGCACAGAATGAGACCGCCGCGCGGGCCGCGTAAGGATTTGTGCGTGGTACTGGTAACAACGTCCGCAAAGGGTACCGGATTAGGATATAAACCGGCTGCGATTAAACCGGCGACGTGCGCCATATCAACCACAAAATAAGCGCCCACTTTATCGGCAATGTCGCGGAATCGTTGCCAATCCCAAATACGTGAATAAGCGGAAAAGCCCGCAATAATCACTTTGGGTTTATGTTCCAGGGCCAACGCTTCAACTTGCTGGTAATTAATTTCACCTGTTTCAGGGTTTAAACCGTATTGAACAGCATTGTAGATTTTGCCGGAGAAATTGGGTTTAGCCCCGTGTGTTAAGTGACCGCCGTCAGCCAGACTTAATCCCAATATAGTATCGCCCGGTTGAATCAGCGCCATGAATACCGCCATATTGGCCTGTGAACCTGAGTGTGCCTGTACATTAGCGTAATCGGCGCCAAACAATGCTTTGGCGCGGTCGATGGCTAATTGCTCGACTTTATCAACAAATTCGCAACCGCCATAATAACGTTTGCCGGGATAGCCTTCGGCATATTTGTTGGTCAGTTGCGAGCCTTGCGCTTCCATGACCCGTGGACTGGCGTAGTTTTCAGAAGCAATCAGTTCGATGTGATCTTCCTGGCGTTGACGCTCTTCTTCCATTGCCTGGAATAATTCGTCATCGAAGCCTTGGATGGACATTGATTTTTTAAACATGGTGTTCTCCTGGAGTAATGTTTTTTTGTTTAAGGTGCAGGCTGGATCAGCACTATTTGCAGATCGGCGACATTGGTGCCAGTCGCGCCGGTATTCAGTAAGTCGTCGGATGCTTTTAAAGCGGTGTATGAGTCGTTATTTTCAAGCAGCTCGGCCGGATTTACGCCTGCCTGGGTCATACGTTTGATCGTGTTCGGATCAACGATGCCTCCGGCCGCATCGGTCGGTCCGTCGCGGCCGTCGGTGCCGCCGCTCAGGAAGATCCAGTTGCCGGTTAAGTCGTATTTTTCAGCGGCAAGCGCAAAAGCCAACGCCATTTCCTGATTGCGGCCGCCGCGTCCATTACCTTTTAAGGTGACCGTGGTTTCGCCGCCAGCCAACAGGGCTATGGGTTGGTTTGGTCGCTTTTCGGCGCACAGGGCGACTAAAGCCGCTGCTACAGTCCTGGCTTCGCCGCATAAATGATCGCTGTATAATTCGGTTTCGTAACCCAGTTTTTGCGCCGTTTGCATCATTGCATTGAGGCTGATGGTGTTGCTGCCGATCAGCGTATATGCGCTATGTTTAAATGCATCATCGCTCGGCTTGGGTGTTTCTGCAATATTGCCCAGTTTACCTTGTTCCAGATACTGCCGTATATTTGGTGGCACCTGATCCCAAATGCCTTTGGTTTTAAAAATATCGATTGCATCGGCGTAAGTGGTGCTGTCGGCTACAGTAGGGCCGCTGGCAATGGAGCTAAGATCATCGCCCAGCACATCGGACAAAATAAGCGCATGCAAATGGGCGGGCGCAGCCATTCGGGCCAAGCCGCCGCCTTTTAATTGCGACAAATGTTTGCGCACGCAGTTGATCTGGTTGATGGTCGCACCGGAGGCCAGCAGCAGATCGGTAGTGGCAATCTTTTCCTGTAAGGTGATTTGATCGGCAGGGTAGGGGATCAGCGCAGAACCACCGCCGCTGACCAGTACCAGCACCAGCTCATTTTCTTGCGCATTACGAACCCGTTCGGCAATGAGTTTCGCGCCGTTAAGCCCGGCTGTATCGGGCAGCGGATGCGACGCGCCGATCACGTTAACATTATCGATGCTTGTTACATTCTCATAATTGGTAACGGCTATGCCTCTGCCCGCCATCTGTCCGGCAGGAATGATTTCTTGCGCCGCATTTGCCATCGCACAGGCGGCCTTGCCGAACGCGATAAGATGGATTTTCGAATAGCCTTTAAGAAGTTCGGGCGTCAAATAGTGTTTAACAGCCTGGTAAGGATCAGCCGCAGCTATGCCTGCCTGAAAAATGCCGACGGCATCCTGCCTTATTGATGCCAGGGCGGCTTGATCTGCTAAAGGGTTCATTTCAGGTTCTGGGGCGTGCTTAGGCCATTTCCTTGGCTAACGCAAAGATATTTTCGGCATCGAAAACCTGCTTGTTGTCTTCGAATAACTTTGCGATACAGGCGCGATGTAGGGATAGTTTTAACGCTCCAAAACCGATAGCGCCCCAGATGATTTTGCCGTTACGAAGGTTGCCTTTGTCCATTACATCGGTGCCGCCGATGCCCAGCGGTGGAGTAGCGTTGGCATCGGCGATCATTTCGATGTTGGTATTGTGCTGCCATTGATCGGCCGAGAGCAATTCCACGCCTGCGGCACCGGTTGCAAAAACAATGTTGGCATATTCGATGGCCTTGGCGCGGGCATCGTTATCGAATGCTTCAATAGGGGTCAGGTTTACGCCAAAACGTGCTTTCATATTATCGCAGGCTTGAACGACGCGCTCCATTTTACGACCGGTCAATGTGACCTCTGCGCCTTCTTTAGCCAGCATCGCCGCAGCACGCTGACCTACCGGGCCGGTACCGGCCAGCACTACCGCTTTTTTACCGGCCAAAGTTCCGCTTGACGCCAGTTTGGCGACAGCGGCCGCGGCTGTGGTATTGCTGCCGTTGCTGTCGAGCATGACCGAAACCTGGAAGCCGGGAAAGAAGTGTTTTTGTACTGCGGCAAATAATGCCTGGCCGGCAATCATGTCGCTGCCGCCGACAAAAATGGCGGTGTTTTTCTTATCTTTGGGTGCACGGGTAAAGATCGTGCCTTCTACCAGAGCCGAGATATTTTCAGGCGTCAGTCCTCCGTGTCCGATAACATGATCTGCACCGCCATCATAGGCTACAACAGTATCGAAAACTGAAGGGTGAGTGTCTGTATCGAATTGGAATAACAGTTTTTTCATTAACTTACTCGTGATGGGTTGTTCTGGTATATGTCAATACGGTTATTAAACCGGCCTATTATACTCAATAAACAAAACACTGCCTTATTTAGCCGACTTCCTGTTCAGGCACGGTTTGAATTGCTGGCGTGTTTTTTGGATATGCTTGCTTGTAGAGGCTTATCTTCGTTATTATCTGCAAAAATGGATTTATGCTGTGGTTGTTGTGCGTTGTCGGCAAATTGCTCCGCATTGCTCTACCTCCCCTATCCGTGGGGTTGTGCCTCCGGCATCCATGCAGTCGTCGGGAATGGGCTTAGTTGTAATATTTTCCAGGATCTTGGTGGCTTTACCGAAATAGGCTCAGGAAAAAATATAAAATTAAAGGAAAAACAGATGAAATCACCCATTCATATCGCTGTAACAGGTGCCGCAGGCCAAATCAGTTATTCTTTGCTGTTTCGATTGGCAGCCGGTGCATTGCTGGGCAAAGACCAGCCGATCGTATTGCATTTGCTTGAAATTACTCCTGCAATGAACGCCTTGCAAGGCGTGGTCATGGAGTTAAAAGACTGCGCTTTCCCTTTACTGCATCGCATCGAAGTTACCGATGATCCCAGAGTAGCCTTTAAGAATGTCGACTACGCATTTTTGGTTGGCGCGCGGCCAAGAGGGCCGGGTATGGAACGCAAGGATTTACTGGAAGTCAATGCAGAGATTTTTGCAGTTCAGGGTAAAGCCTTGAATGATGTCGCAAGTAGAAGAGTAAAGGTCTTGGTGACGGGTAATCCGGCCAACACCAATGCCCTGATTGCGTTGAGCAATGCGCCGGATTTGAAGCCGGAGAATTTTTCTGCAATGACACGCTTGGATCATAACCGGTCGCTAAGCCAATTGGCTGAAAAATGCGGCGTGTTGCCGGTTGATGTAAAAAATATGACGGTTTGGGGCAATCATTCAACGACACAGTACCCCGACATCCATCATGCCAAAGTCAAGGGGCAAGATGCGTTGTCTTTGGTCGACAATGATTGGTACGTCAATGAGTTTATTCCTATTGTTCAACAGCGGGGAGCAGAAATCATTAAAGCCAGGGGCCAATCCAGCGCCGCATCGGCTGCAAATGCGGCAATAGGCCAGATGAAAACCTGGGCTTTAGGCACCGAGCCGGGCGATTGGGTCAGCATGGCGGTGTTATCGGACGGCATTTACAGCATTGAACCCGGACTGGTTTACTCTTTTCCGGTAACAATAGTTAACGGTGAGGTTAATATTGTCAGGGGTTTGGATATTAATGATTTCAGTCGGCAAAGAATGCGTATTACTGAGGTTGAATTAAAAGAAGAAAGGGATGCGGTTAAGCATTTGCTGGGATAAAAGGGCGGTATCCTATCATTCACCTGAAAGTGCATAATGGCTTCGTTACATGAATACGAAGAAAAAACACAGGCTTCGCGTTCTCCGGTAGATAAAGAAGCCAAGCCGATATGAGGGCATGCTTCCGAATCGTTCATATAGCTGTTGTACAAATCAGGGGATACTTAGGAATCATCTGGAAACTCACAATTGCTTAGTGGCATTGCCGCAGCGAACTCAATTAAGGACAGTCAGTTAATGTCCCCTATCATTCGATTCGACTGCGTATCGGTCACCGCGCACGAAAAAACGATTTTATCCGGTATCAGCTTTGAGATATTCCCCGGAGAAAAGGCCGTGTTATCCGGCAAATCCGGTTCCGGTAAAAGTAGCGTACTGAAAACCTTGCTGGGACTCCATCCTATAAAGTCGGGTACGGTTTACTTTCAGGAACAACCGCTAACCTCATCATCCATTCAGGTTATTCGAACCTGCACTGCTTACATTGGGCAAGAACCGATGCTGGGTGCGGAAAATGTGCGAGACGCCCTACTCTTGCCTTTTCAGTTCAAAGCACATCGCGATCATCGCCCAACGGAAGCGCAACTGATTGAGGTGTTGCAACGGCTGCAATTACCCGCGGGCATTTTATGTCAGGAAAGCAGTCGGATTTCCGGCGGCGAGAAACAGCGGATTGCGCTGGCTCGAGGCTTGCTATTGGGTAAAAAACTGTATCTGCTTGACGAGGTGACTAGTGCTCTGGATACGGAAAGCAAACAAGTCGTGTTCGATGTTTTCTCCGATCCGCACCTGACCGTTCTTTCAGTGGCTCACGACCCTGACTGGCTGGAACGTTGCGACATTGCTATTGAACTGGAAGCGGGTCGATTGATTCAGGTAAAGCGTCATGGAAACACTTGATATTGAACTGCCGCGGATGGCGCTACTTTATGGCCTCTGTTTGTTGCCCTGGTTGCTGCTCTGGCTGATTGGCTTGCGTTTGAGCCGCGATATCGGCATCAGCATCCTGCGCATGAGCATTCAGCTGGCGCTGGTTGGGATTTATCTGAAAATGTTGTTCGATCTTAACCATCCCTGGCTCAACGGCTTATGGATATTGGTGATGTTGCTGGTCGCCGATTTAAGTATTTTGCGGCGAGCAGGGCTTAAAGTGCGTTATTTCGTCCTGGCTACTTTTATGGCGATTGCTTCCAGCATACTGTTCTCGACCGCTTATCTGGTGGTTCTGGTCATACAGCCGACTCATTTTTACGACGCCCGTTATATCGTGCCTTTGGCGGGTATGATTCTCGGCAACTGCCTGCAAGGAAACGTCATCGCGTTGGAGCGCTTCTATTCGGCGCTAAGCAAGAACGAAAACGAATACGCGACCTTCCTGATGCTGGGTGCGACGCGTTGGGAAGCCGTGAGGCCGTATTTTCGGGATGCCGTTAAAGCCGCGATAAACCCGACCATTGCCGGTATGGCGACAATGGGCCTGGTCTCTTTACCCGGCATGATGACCGGGCAAATTCTGGGCGGCAGTGAGCCTTGGGTAGCGGTGAAATATCAAATCGCTATCATGATCTGTATTTTTACCAGTACCACAATCGCCTGCATTATCAATTTGAAATTCAGCCTGAATATTGCGTTCAACGCATTTGATGTGTTGAGGGATGAAGTGATTGATAAACCTTGATGGGTAGAAATTCTACCTTAGCGCTGATCAAGTCAATGGATGATTTACCGTTGTTGGGATTGAAAAATCCAATGTTAAAATTACATGGGCTTTACTTACTGCGTTTCTGTTGAAAAGCCCATTATCCGGATTATGTTTTTCCCGTGTCCTGTTTCGATTCGGCTTTTTTAACGCGGATTTTGTGACCGGCTACATCCGTACCGTTGAGGATATTCATTGCCGCCTTGGCCTCACCCTGCTTGGGCATCTCAACAAAGCCAAAACCCTTGCTGGAACCGGTTTCGTTGTCTATTACCAGAGTGCAGGACTGCACTGTGCCGTGGGCCTCGAATATAGCCCGGAGCTCTATTTCTGTTGTGGTGCGAGCGAGATTGCGTATCAGTAGTTTCATGGGGTTACCGTGTTTATTTCTAAGTGTAGGAACTATACAGCTTCTTAATAGGCTTTATTGCGCTAATTTCTTTTGGGCGTCAAATAGAGTTGGAAATTTGCCTGTCATATGGATGCGCTAGCGCTGTTTGGAGGATTTAATCCGAGCTAATACCGATTAGCAGTGGTATTTATAGCCCTCGGAATCCAATGAATATGGAGATATGAAACAAGTGGCGGGGCGGCTGTATTTATTCTTTCATCATCGGATTAAAGTGCGGAGTTTATATGCTAGACTGAAAATATTGGCATCGATCATTAAATAATTATGGGAATAGCTGAGTTTTGCAGTCCCAACGGTTTGACTGTATGTTATCGGTATTCAAGTGCAGTGGAAGCCACCAACTGCAAGCACTGTTAGGTTTTTTCTGCCTACAAAAAAGCAAAGAGGATAAAAATGTCTGAGATTCGATCAAATAATAATATTTTTATCATTGAAACTGACATGAAGGTGAGCCAAATCATCTATGCTTTGTCTAAGAAACGGTATGCCTATATTGTGTTACGCCACCCAAAACAGGAAGCCGGTAGTAACCGGTTTTACGTGTGTCGCCCGGCACAACTTTTATTTTGGATTAAGAATCCCGGATTGTTCCCGAATATACCTGATGATATTGATAGGTCTCCTCTTTCACCTCTGATTGATGAACTACTGAAAAATAATGATTCAGCAAATTACAATTTACCTTTGCTGGAGCTAATCCCGTTTCATGAAACTGACTCGGCCCTTGTCGTAAATAAAAAGATCTCAAGTTGGGATGAACGCTTTTACCAAGGTGGGTGGAATTCCGCTAATTTTCCAGTCTTATTGCAAGGTAACAATCCTCAATGTGTCTTTGAACCCGTTCAGGTTCAAGATAACAAATTGAGTAGCCTAAAAAACAGATTGTTCGGTTATATGGGCATCCCGGAAACAAGATACTCCTATCGTGGGATACCAACCGCTGATACGCTAGATTCTAAATCGTTCGGTTATGATGAACAGGAGGGGCTGAATGTTGGAACTGCGTCTTCTGCCGATACCGATAGAAAATCAATCCATCAGGCCTATCCGGACATTAAGGCGTCCAATGAGCATCCGGTCGCCGGTGATTCCATTGACTTGGAAGTCACCCTTGGAGACGCTCCAAGTTCAACAACCAGCGGGGCAGTTATACTTCCAGATGAAGCCCCCGAGTTTGTATTTAAGATGCGCGTACATTTGCTTTGCGCCGATACATCTGAATGGCAAGACCTCGACTATAGTCAAGCTAATGGCACGATAAAATCAGCAGAGTTCACGATAACAGCCCCCGATTTGACCCTCGATGCTAACGGAGATTATCCGGAACGGGAAAAATTGTTGGTTCGAGCCAATTTTTATTATGAAAATCGCTGGTGCGGTGAAGGGCGGCGATTTCTGGACTTACGTCTGGATGATTCTATTTCGTCATTAAAGAAGATTGCCAAACCACCTGAAAGCGGATGGCAGAAGTGCATCAATATTGAGCAAGGCGCGCAACCTGCTGATCTGTTAGTGCGTATTCAACATCGTCGGGGTAACGAGTATTTCTGGAGCTTCCTCTCGCCCCACCTTGAATTCACCGGAAACGCCGGGGCAAGTATGGAAATACCGGACGGCGCGGAAGCCTGGGTTAAGACTCTGCTGGAACCCTATGCCGGTGTTAATCTTACTGATGTGAAGCAGGCGAATGTCGAAGGCATTGGCGAAATTATCTACGCCAGTACGCCCAAAGCTTTCAAAGAAGTCTACTGGAAGCTTTTTAATGAAGCCAAAAACTTAAGTTTCAGTTTCAATAGCATCTTGTTCATTTCGGATGAATCGTGTGTGCCTTGGGAGCTTATGCGTATAGCTAATAAAGGCGTTCTACCGGAATTTCTGGGCATCCGTCACTCGGTCGGGCGCTGGATTGCCGAAGCCTCATTCCGCCTTGTCCAAAATATCAGTGTACAGACGTTTGTAGTGACGGGTTCGGGCTATCCTAATTTCCCTCCAATTAATCCACTTCCCTGGGTCGAGAGTGAGCTTGACTGGCTCATACAGCACTATAAAACTCAGCGTATCGCGTTACAATCGAAGCACATACTGGATTTTTTAGAAACCGGCACGGCACAGGCGGTTCATTTTGCTTGTCACGGCCAGAACTCAAACAAAAACTCTTTGCTGAATGAGTTGATAATGGAAGATTATCCTGAAAATATTACGCCTCTGGCTATTAACAGGGCGGAAGTTCAGAGAGGACTCGGGGCGCAGCATCCTATAATTTTTTTAAATGCCTGCCAAGCGGCAACAGCGGGGAATCAGCTTGGGCTGATTGTTGGACTCCCTGCCGCGTTTTTGGCTGCGGGTGCAAGTGCGGTAATCTGCCCGCTTTGGAGAATTAGCGACGCGCATGCAAAAGAAATTACCGAGCAATTCTACCGGGCGGCTTTCGCTCAGCCCGGCAAAACGCTGGGGGAAATTCTACAAACTATTAGGGAGCAATGGGAAAGTGAACACCACCTGACCTTCTTGGCTTATGTTCTCTATGGTGATCCGCAGGCTCGAATTGATTTTAATCCTCAACTATAAAGAGAGACGGCTATGGAAGACTTTGAATTAGAAGCAAACGAAGATCCGATTGAACTTGAGCAAGGTATAACGTTGGTCGCTCCCGGCCTATCCGGTTCTTGTCGTTATGTTGGTGTTCGCGTTCAGGGTACAACCCGCGCGTTGACAGCCGAAAAAACCGGATTGGATGAGGCAATTCAGGAGGCAAACCTGGAAGATCGCCATACGCTGGTTATTGAAGCGCCAACACCCGAGCCGGAAAATGAACAAGGCGGACGCGGCGGCGTATTCCAGGATGCTGTGAGAAACAATGAGATTTTATTGCAAGTTCCGGGGTATCAGGATGAGCGCCAGTTCCTCATGTACACCGATGAAGCCGGTATTATTTCTTTCCACTACCCTGAACCCGTTAAACCGGACCTGGCTTTACCTAGCACCCGTTCAGTCGAGGCAGCCGTTCAGAATCAATACCGCATAACTTTGCGCAGTGGACAGGATCAAAACCCGGCCGAATCCGCATCCGATTCGCGTGGTTTGTTTGGTAAAGTCGGCAGCAAGATACTTAAGATACTGGTCACCAAAGTATTTAAAGATCAGGCCGGTAAGGCGGTACATTGGACAATTCAGGAATGGGAAAATCGTTATAGAGCTTTTCAAGGCTTGCACGGTGGGCAAAACTTTACCGAATTGATGTCCAAGTCTCCTGTGCCCTTTGATAAGTGGGATGACATTCGCGATAAGAAAGCCCTGTTGTTTATACATGGCACCAGTAGCAGCACGGCAGGAGCATTTGCAGGGCTGCTAACATCCGGTATTCCTGATAGCTTGTATGAGCAGTATCAGGGGCGAGTGCTGGCCTTTAACCACCATACCATGAGCATTGGCGTTGCCGATAACGTTAAGCAGGTCTACGATGCTTTTGCCGGTCATCCTGGCAATTACACTTTTGACATTATCTGCCATAGTCGTGGCGGGCTGGTGGCGCGGGCCTTGAATCATCTGCCTGATGACTTTATTGCTCAACGGCTTGATGGCTGGCAACGTCCTCAGGGCGTCAACATAAAGGTTGATCGTATTATTTTCGTGGCTACGCCTAACGCCGGAACCGATTTAGCCCGTCCAGAGAATCTTTCGGCAATGATCGAACGGCTTGCCAACTTTGTTAATCAGTTCCCGGACGGTTTGGCCTCAATTAGTGGCGGCATGTTGTTGACGCTGGCATCGTCGATAGTTGATACAGGTTTGCCGTATGTTCCAGGCCTGGAGGATCAAAGCCCGGTCAGTAAATTGATTGCGGTTTTGCAGGACGACTCGGAACATGCAAAGCGTTACTATGGATTTGGCGCTGATTATGAGGTCACAGGAAATTTGCGAACCGTAGTTAAAGCCGGAGTGGATTCCGTGGTGGATCGATTATTTAGTGATAAAGCCAATGATTTGGTGGTTCCTACATTGGGCGTTTCGAATAATATCCGCTTTTGCCTGGATGCCGGCCAAGTCCATGATTTCAACGGTAGTCAGGTTTACCACACTAATTTCTTTTTTCAGGCGGAAATAAAAAAAATACTGGAATTTTTGGCAGAATGATCGGCAACGGATATAACGTTTATCAAGCCCAAATAATGTCCTCGGATTTCTGCGGTGGTGGGGGCAGTATCAACCCGACACGCAGGCAGTTAAACAACCCGGTCAGGCAGATGATCCCCGGCAAAGAATGCGGCCAAGTTAGCCAAAACTTTTTCGCCCATAGCAGTGCGTGTCCCTAATGTGGCGCTGCCCAAATGCGGGAGTAACGATACATTATCCAGGGTCAGGAACCCTTCGTGTACATTAGGTTCGCCTTCATACACATCAAGGCCCGCGCCGGCAATCCGTTTGTTTTTAAGTGCATCAATCAGCGCGACGCTATCAACGACATCGCCTCGGGCGGTATTGATTAAATGCGCGGACGGTTTCATCAGGTTAAGCATGTCGGCATTGATTAAATGCCGGGTTGCTTCGCCGCCGGGACAGTGCAACGACACGTAATCGGACGCTTGCAACAGCTCTTCTATCGATCCGCAACGGGTAGCATTAAGGTCGTCGGTGACATATTCGTCGGCCGGGCTGGGTTTGAAATAGACGATTTTCATACCGAAGCCGTGATGGGCTTTTCTTGCCATGGCTTGCGCGATACGACCGAAGCCGATCAAGCCCAAAGTTGCGCCGGTGACATCGCTGCTCAGCATCTGAGTCGGGCACCAGCCTTGCCATTGTTTGTTGCGAACCAGACGATCGCCTTCTGCGCCGCGACGTGCGGACATTAGCAATAAGGTCATCGCAATATCGGCGGTGCTGTGTGTCAATACGCCAGGGGTATTACTGACTACCAAGCCTTGTGCCTTGGCGGCATTAATGTCGATATGGTTATAACCTACGCCGAAGTTGCCAAGGATCTTGCAACGCTTGTTTTCGACGTTGATAACGTCGGCAGGAAATGAATCGCAAACAGTGGGGCAAACGGCATCGTAATTTTGTAGCGCGGACCTGAATTCGTCTGCGCTTAAAGGCCGGTCATCTTCGTTTAGGGTAGCATCGTAAAGAGCTTTGAGTTTTGCTTCGACAGAGGCAGGCCATTTGCGGGTAATAAAGACTTTGGGTTTGCTCATGGGTTATCCTCTCAGTGATAGGTGTTGGGTTAAAACATATCACCACGAAGCCACGAAGAGCACGAAGAAAGCAGAACAAAAGCCAAAAATAAAAATTTCGTGGCTTCGTGGTGAATTTTTCTGTTTAAGTTGGTGTGTATGGGGCGCGTTGAGCGCGTCCCATACGGTATGATATTACTGCGCTGTTGAACGATAGTATTCAATCGCTGCTGCAACGCCGGAACCCGGTTTGATGTCAAAGCCGTTGTCCAGCAACGCCATTTCAACGCCTGCGATACAGCCCAGCATCGAAACGTCGTTCATATCGCCGACATGGCCGATGCGGAAAGCTTTACCGGCCAGTTCGGATAAACCGGCGCCTAGAGAAATATCGTATTTGCTAAAAGCGGTGCTGATCACATCTCTGGCATCTTTGTCGGCAGGAACGACAATCGCCGTCACTGTGTCCGACTCGAAACCCGGTTGGGCGCAAATAGTCAATCCCCAAGCAGCAACGGCTTTACGGACACCTTCGGCCAAGCGATGGTGGCGTGCGTAAACGTTTTCCAGGCCTTCTTCTTGCAATAAATCCAACGCCTTGCGCAAACCGTATAGAATAGGCAGTGCCGGTGTGTAGGGTGTGTAGCCGTCTTTATTGGTGTTCATCTGGTCTTTTAAGTCCAGGAAACAACGTGGATAGGTCGATGTTTCAACGGCTTTTAATGCTTTTTGACTGAATGCCAAAAATGCACCGCCGGCCGGCATCATAAAGCCTTTTTGCGAACCGCTGATTGCGCCGTCAACGCCCCATTCGTCCATGCGAAAATCTAGGCTTGCAATAGAGCTGACGCCGTCAACGAATAATAGCGCAGGGTGGTTCGCTGCGTTCAGTGCTTTGCGTACGCCGCCGATATCGCTGGTAACACCGGTAGCGGTTTCGTTATGCGTCGCTAAAACAGCTTTGATTTCGTGGTTGGTATCTTCTTTTAAACGAGCTTCGATTCTGTCCAAAGGAATACCTTTGCCCCAGACTTCCTGATGGATTTCGACTTCGAAGCCCAAGCGTTTGGCCATTTCAGCCCATAAATGACTGAATTGGCCAAAACGGTAGATTAAAACCTTGTCACCCGGATTTAAGGTGTTGGTCAGCGCAACTTCCCAACCTGCGGTGCCGGTCGCGGGAAAAATAAAGGCCTGTCCGGTTTCTGTTTTAAAGATTTTTTTCAGATCTTGTAAAAGAGGTGTCAGCAGTTTTGGGAACACAGGAGAGCGATGGTCTTCCATGTTCACATGCATGGCATTCAGAATTTCATTTGGAACATTGGTAGGGCCTGGAATATATAGGTGGTTACGACCAGCCATTGCATTGCCTCTTTAAATAAGTAGTTGAGTGATTAAAGCAGCTTGGATGTAGAAAAGTCAATATCCAAAAACGCGCAATAATGACATAGACGCTAAAAATCGGCAAGATTAGATTAGGGCTTGAGCCGGAAAATACACGGTAAAAATTGACTTTGATACCCCTGAAAGTAAAATGTGCGGTTAATTTAAGACCGGCTTAAGCCGCGCAGGTCGGGTTTATCCAGATAGAAGCAAGTGTGCTGGAGTACCCGGCGATGGTAACGATAGCCGTAAAATGTCGGGTTATGCTGATCCGAACTGAATTACAACAATGAAACTAGGAAAGAACAAATGAGCCACACCTTATATGCAGCGTCAGTTCAACGAGTTCAACGCTGTGAATTAGCCGTTCCGGGTTCTAGCCCTGAAATGTTTGAAAAAGCGATGAGAAGTGGCGCTGATTTTATTTTTCTGGATCTTGAGGACGCGGTTGCCCCGGATGATAAATTACAAGCCAGAAAGAACATTATTGAAGCGATTAATGACTTGGACTGGAAAGGACACGGCGTAACGATTTCAGTGCGCATCAATGGCCTCGACACCCAATATATGGTTCGTGACGTGGTCGATCTGGTCGAGCAGTGCGGCGCCAAGCTGGACACGGTTTTAATCCCTAAAGTGGGCGTTTATTCCGATGTTTATATGGTCGAAGCCATGCTGAACCAGTTAGAAATGCAGCAGGGTCTGAAAAACAAAATCGGTATTGAAGCCTTAATTGAAACCGCACTGGGCATGTCTAATGTGGAAGATATCGCACGCAATGGCGCATTAGGCCGTCTTGAGGCATTGCATTTTGGTGTGGCCGATTATGCCGCAAGCAACCGTGCCAGAACCACTAACATCGGTGGTTTAAATCCTGACTATCCCGGTGATCAATGGCATTTTGCGATCAGCCGGATGACGGTTGCTTGTCGCGCCTATGGTTTGCGTCCTATTGACGGTCCTTTCGGCGATATTAAAGATCCAGGAGGTTACAAAGCGGCAGCAAGACGCGCGGCGGCCTTAGGCTGTGAAGGTAAATGGGCGATACACCCATCGCAAGTCGAATTAGCCAATGAAATATTCACCCCGCCTGCGTCTGAAGTTGAAAAAGCAAAACGCATACTGGCTGCTTTGAAAGAAGCGGCAGCGCAAGGTAAAGGCGCAGCAGCATTAGACGGTCGTTTGATCGATGCAGCCTCGGAAAAAATGGCCAATAACGTGGTCAGGGCTGCCGAAGCTATCGCAGCAAAAAAATAATTTGTTTTGTAGCTCGGGTTCGCTCTAGGACACCAAGGGCGGCGTAACCCGATAACCGAAGCCGAAGCATGCCGGGTTAAACTACATTAACCTGGCTTATACAACACACAAACAGGAGATGCTGTGGATATTCATGAGTATCAGGCGAAAGAAATTTTAAGCGGTTATGGCGTAAAAATCGCCGAAGGCGGTATGGCCTACAGCCCGGAAGAAGCCGTGCAACGCGCCAGAGATATTGGCGGACATATTTGGGCGGTAAAAGCACAAATCCATTCCGGTGCGCGCGGTAAAGCGGGCGGTATTAAAATCTGCAAAACGCACGACGAAGTTGAAGCGGCGGCAGAAGCTTTATTAGGCAAAAGACTGATTACTCACCAAACCGGCCCGGCAGGCAAGGTATGCGGCCGATTGTATGTCGAAGCAGGGACCGATATTGCCAAGGAAATGTATTTTTGTTTCCTGGTTGATCGCAGTTCAGAGCGAATTGTGATGGTTGGTTCCGCTCAAGGCGGAATGGAAATTGAGGAGCTGGCTGAAAACAACCCCGAGGCCATTACCAAAATTTATATCGAACCCGCAGTGGGTCTGCAAGATTACCAGGCGCGCGAAATGGCTTTCGCATTGGGTCTGGATCCTGAATTATTGAGCCATGCGGTTAAAACCATCAGGGGATGTTATCGTGCCTTGCGTGAGCTTGATGCCAGCATGTTGGAAATCAATCCGTTGGTGGTTACTCGTAGCGACGAGTTGGTTGCATTGGATGCCAAAATGGGCTTTGACGACAACGCGTTGTTCCGTCAGCAAAAAATTTCGGAATTGCGCGATAAGACTCAGGAAGATCCACGCGAAATGGCGGCTGCCGACCGTGGTTTAAGCTATGTAGGTCTGGATGGCGACATCGGCTGCATGATTAACGGCGCCGGTTTGGCGATGGCGACTATGGACATGATTAAACTGGCTGGCGGCGAGCCTGCCAACTTTCTTGATGTCGGTGGCGGTGCATCGGCTGAGCGCACCGAAAAAGCCTTTCGCTTAGTATTGGCCGACAGCAATGTAAAAGCCATGCTGGTTAATATTTTTGCCGGTATCAACCGTTGCGACTGGATTGCCGAAGGCGTCGTTGAAGCGGTTAAGAAAATCGATATGAAAATACCGTTGATTGTCAGGTTGTCAGGCACTAATGTAGAAGAAGGCCGCCGTATTATCGCAGAAAGCGGCTTGCCTATCATTACCGCAGAAACGTTGGCCGAAGCGGCTGAAAAAGCGGTGCAGGCGCGTAATAAAGCGGTTGCAAAAGAAGCGGCTCAGGGAGCGTAAAATGGCTATTTTAATTAATGAAACAACCCGCATTATCGTTCAAGGCTTTACCGGAAAAATCGGCAGCTTTCACGCCCAAGACATGATTAACTATGGCTCCAACGTCGTTGGCGGCATTACGCCTGGCAAAGGTGGACAAACTCACTTGGGCTTGCCGGTTTTTAATACCGTAAAAGAAGCCGTAAACCAAGTTGGAGCTGAAGCCAGTATTATCTTTGTTCCTCCGGCGTTTGCCGCTGATTCGATTATGGAAGCTGCCGATGCAGGCATTAAATATTGCGTGGCGATTACTGACGGTATTCCTACTCAGGATATGATGACGGTTAAAAACTTTCTGCGTCGTTTCCCTGTTGAGCAACGGATGATATTGACCGGCCCCAATTGCGCGGGCACGATCAGTCCGGGCCGAGCGATGCTGGGCATTATGCCGGGACATATTTACATGCAGGGCAACGTCGGCATCGTCGGCCGTTCAGGTACCTTGGGCTATGAAGCCGCTGACCAGATGAAACGCCTGAATATAGGTATTTCAACCTCTGTCGGCATCGGCGGTGACCCCATCAACGGCAGTTCGCACCGGGATATTTTGGAAAAATTTGAAGCCGACCCGGAAACCAAAGTGGTGGTCATGATTGGCGAAATCGGCGGCCCGCAGGAAGTTGAGGCCGGAATTTTCGCCAAAGAAAATATGACTAAGCCGGTCATCGCCTATATCGCCGGTTTAACGGCGCCGGAAGGTCGGCGCATGGGTCATGCCGGCGCGATTATTTCATCGGCGGGCGAAAGTGCCGCAGAAAAAGTAGCTATACTGAAAGAGTTTGGCGTCACTATCTGTCCGACGCCGGCGGCCATGGGTGAGACGGTAGCTGCAGTGTTGGCTAGGTTGTAACTGAAAGGCTATGACAGTCGTGGTAATTGGTGAATCTTTTAATACCCACAGGGCGTAAATGAAAATACTTATTCTTGGAGCCGGTGTTACCGGCTCATCGGTTGCCGGGGCATTGGCAAGCGAGGAGAACGATATTGTCGTCGTTGATTTCAGGACGGAGTTGCTCGATGCATTAAAAGAGCGTTTTGATATTGCTACGGTTGCCGGTAACGCGGCGCATCCGAGAGTGCTTGAGCAGGCCGGAGCCCGGACTGCCGATATGATTATCGCGGTTACCGACAGCGACGAGACCAATATGCTGGCGTGTGTGATCATCAATGCGCTTTACAGCCGGCCGAAAACGATTGCCCGTGTGCGGGCTGTCGATTATCTGAAAAATCCGCAATTGTTCGGGCCGAACGGCATTCCGGTGGATATTGTTATCAGTCCGGAGCAAATCGTTATGGAAGCTATCCGTAATTTAATCGAATTTCCCGGCGTTCAGCATATTTCCGATTTTGCTGATGGGCTGGTACGCCTTTTTTCGGTCAAAGTGGTGGCGGACGGTTCTTTAACCGGAAAAAAAATCAAAACCCTGAAAGAGCGCCTGGTTGGCGGTAAGATTCGTGTTGTGGCTATTTTTCGGCGAGGTATTCCGCTGATAGTGAACGGCGAGGCTGTTATTGAAACAGGCGATGAAGTTTTTTTTGTCGCGCCTCGGGAAGAAGTGCGGCGAGTATTGAAGGAGTTGAATAAGCTGGAGGCGCCATTAAAGCGAATTATCATTGCCGGTGGCGGTCATGTCGGCAAGCGTTTGGCGCTGGCATTGGAAAAAGATCACCAAGTAAAAATCATTGAAAAAGATCCCAGGCGCGCTCACAAAATAGCCAATGATCTTGATCATGCTGTGGTGCTTTTGGGTGATTGTGCCGATGAAGCGATGCTGCTTGATGAGTCTGTCGGTAGTACCGATTTGTTTTGTGCAATTACTGAAAATGACGGGGTCAACATCGTTTCGGCTTCTTTGGCAAAAAGTTTGGGTGCGCGCAAAGCTATCTGCTTGCTCAACCATGTTTCGTACAGCAAACTTCTGCCTGGAACAGGAATTGATGTTGCTGTGTTACCCAATCAGGAAACGCTGGGCAGTATCTTAAAGCATGTACGCCGCGGTGACGTGGCGCAAGTCAGTTCTCTATGCGGAGGTACTGCTGAAGCTATCGAGGCTATTGCGCACCAAAGTAACGATCTGAATTCCGTCGTCGGGTTTCGGGTGGATTCTATTAACTTCCCGGAAGGCATTGTGATGGGTGCGCTTATTCGCAATCAGCAAGTCATTTCGATTCATCATGAGACGGTATTCGAAGAAGGCGATCATGTGGTGATGTTTGCGATGGATAAAAAATTGGTCGTAAACATCGAGAAAAAGTTTCAGCCTCTTTAATGTGCAAAGCGGAAAGCGGTTCAGCATCGGCACCTTTCCGTTGTACCTTGTTTAAACTTCAAATGCGCTCATGAATGTCATCTTTACTATCATCAATATTTTCGGGTTAGTCACTATAGGGTTCGGCGGCTTAATGGCCACTTGTTTGTTGACCTCCTTTATAGCTGATGACGGCGCAACCGGCGCTTTTTATCAAGGTTTTTTGATTACTGTGTTGCTGGGTGCGTTGATGTTTATCCCGACGTTACGTATACCAAAAAAGGTGACGCGGCAAACAGGCTTTTTGCTGGTAGCGATTACGTGGTCAATAATCCCTGTATTTTGCACGTTGCCGTTTATGATATATCTGCCTGGGCTCAGTTTTGTCGATGCTTATTTCGAGACTGTTTCCGGCTTGACTACCACAGGAGCGACCGTATTTAGCGGTCTTGACCAGTTGCCGATGTCGATTAATTTGTGGAGGCATGAATTATGTTGGATAGCGGGTATGGGCATCATTATTTTTGCGGTGGCCATTTTGCCTATTCTGGGTATCGGCGGTATGCAATTGTATATTGCGGAGTCACCGGGCGTAGTCAAGGAATCGGACTTGCCGCCGCGCATAGCGCAAACCGCGAAAGCTTTGTGGCTGGTTTATGCGGGCATTACCTTGGCTTGTATTATCGCCTTGCGCTTGGCAGGTATGGATTGGTTTGATGCTATTTGCCATGCTTTTTCTGCGATGAGTTTAGGCGGATTTTCCACTCATGACAGTAATGTCGGTTTTTTCAATTCGCTATCTATCGAGATGGTGTTAACTATCTTTCAATTGCTGGCGGCGATCAATTTCGCCACTCATTTTGTGGCTCTTAGGAAAGGTTCATTTAACCCTTATGTCGATGACAGGGAAGCAAGGGCTTTCCTCGCTTTGGTGTTGGGGAGTTGTCTGATAACGGCATCTGTGTTGTGGCATGCCGGCACTTATTCGGATTTTTCTTCCGCGTTACGCCATGCCACGTTTAATTTGGTCACCATCGCGACCGATTGCGGCTTTGCTACTCAGGACTTCAATCAGTGGCCTATTTTTGTGCCAATGTGGATGTTGTTTTTAAGTTGTGTTTCGGCTTCTTCCGGCTCCACCGGCGGCGGGATTCGGATGATTCGTACCATTATCCTGATGAAGCAGGCACGTTTGGAGTTGTTTAAGTTTATTCATCCTTTTGCGGTCAAATCCATGAAGATCGGCGACACCGTAGTGAGTAATAAAATTGTTGCCTCTGTGACCGGATTCATTTTTTTGTATTTCATCAGCATTGTCATTCTGGTATTCATGCTGCTGTTGAGCGGTATGGATTTTATTAGTGCATTCTCGGCTATTATCGCTTGTTTTAACAATGCCGGTCCTGGTCTAAACCAAGTAGGACCAGCGACTAACTACGCCAGTCTGAGCGATATTCAAACGGGTATTTGTATCTTTGCGATGCTCTTGGGGCGGGTACAGATATTTTCCATTGTTATTTTATTTGTACCGGAATTCTGGAGAAAATAAATTGAAGGGATGTGGCGGGTTTTTAAAGATTCTCCGAAGCCTTTTTAGTGAAAGTAAAAGACCTTATGGCTGGCTTTGAGAGTAGCGGCCGATATGGGAATTCAGGTAGAGATGGTTGGGTAAGTTTGTATTTTGTAACTAAAAGTAAAGCTTGTAAAAACAAAAAACCCAGCTTATAGCTGGGTTTTTTGGCACCGCCAGTAGTTCTATTTACAGTTGAATAGAGCTAGAAACTTTTTGTGCAGATTTATCTGGATCATCCAAGCAGCCAGTTAAACCAATAATCATTAATGTCATAGCTATAACAGATAAAATTTTATTCATACGAATATCCTCCAAAGGGGTTTCAATTATTTTTATTAATTTGCGCCATTAAATTAAAGCACATGCATTTTATATCATGACTGGAATGATGATGCAATAATAAAAGTTGATTAATTATCCGGTCAGTTAAAGCTGGTTAATGTTGTCCGGTAAATCAAAAGAAATCCGGTTGTCAATCCATTTTGCCGTTCCGATAGTGCTCCACGGAGAAGTAAAATTCTTGTGCAATTGATCATAAACCCAGTAAGACGGCGCATCGATTCTTTTAAGTTTTATGTTGAAAACGACATTATTAATATTTAAACCGATTTTCTGGCTCCAGAAAGCGGTGACTTTCATGATGAATTTATGCAAGCGTTTGTTATCAATGTTTGGCGTAACGGCAATATTGGCCCACATGGAATGAACGCGACCCCAGTTCGGAGCAAGAAGCCGGCCCTGCTCATTGACAAAGGGCAGCCAATGTTCAGTGCCGTTCTGGTCGGTATAGCTGATCGCTAAAATATGATCATAGCCCGCAAAATGGTCATGTAGATAAAGCGCATGTGGTGTAATGCCTAAAAAGGTCTGTGAGGCCATTAAAATCGCGTTACTGGCTTGTGAAATAGGACTCTGAGGAATGTCGGCATTAAGTCTGTAAATAAGCGCGTAATGGATCGAACTGTTTAATTGTAAAACGAGCAGAGCAAGTAATATTTTTGCCAGCTTTCTGGAAAACGCATTCGGTTTTTGCGTAGCCATATTTTCAAAAAAATGATGGTATAGGGTGGTGTCCGGCAGGGTTTGTGGCGTAAGGCAAATTGAAGTGCAAGGGATTCGGCTGCGTGAATCGGCAATAGACCGGTATTTTTTTAATGCAAATTGATGAATTCCCGGAAGTCTCAGCATGATGCCAATCGGGAATAGATAAGCCATTTTTATAAAGATTTGAGCATAGGTGTCAACGCCCGAATAAAGGCGGCCGCCGCTATCCAGCGCATATAAATCGGTTAATAAGGTTTCATTATTGATGTAAGCAAGCGCCGGGTAGTGTTCGGCATGTTCCTGAGCGTTTTTAAAGTCTATGCGGCTGAATATGTCGAAATGATTAAGGATCAGAACGGTACGATTACACAAAGGGCATAGCTGGTCATAAAATACGGTAAGAGATGGCTGCTTTGCGGTAAGCAGTCGGCCAATATAGCGCCACCATTTAAAAGGAACAAGTAATGTATAAAAGATGAGCATTCCCAAGCCAAAAGGGTAAATATTAAAAGACAAGGTAATGCCAAGATGAAGTCCGAGACCGATTAATAAATAAGCTATGCGTAACCGACGATTGGCGAAAAAGAATATGAATGTAAATTGAAAGATTAAAATTGTGTAACCAAGGGCATTTTGTAACAGCTTATTGTTCAGTAAATACGACATGTCGATGGCTGAAACATAATAAGGCTGCGTTGCGGGCAGCCAAGTTCCAAGGCCGTTGCGCCAGTGCTCGGCAAACATTTTGTGTATGGCTGAGTCAAAGTAGAGAAATCCGAGGCAAATGGCAACAGGCAGGATATAAGCAAGAGTTGAAACGGTTGGTTTCGGGTAGGTGCTGTAATGAGTAAAAGGTGTACTCAGTTTATGTCTAAGGGTATCTATTGAAAATGCTCGATCTCCAGGCATAAAAAGTAGAAAAAATCCTGCTCCGATCATGAATAAATCAAAGCCGCCGTCAAAATCACGTTGCATAGGAGTGAAATTAACAAAAATAATCCAAATAATATAATTGCAGGTTACAGCAAATTGATAGCGGTAACCGACAGTAACAAACGCGGCAATAACGGCCCAGAGGCACAGGAAAAAAGGAATCATCGGAAATTCGACGTCTATATACGGAATAGGGTCGAAAATTAAGTGATTAAAATACAGGAGGAAAATGATTTCCTGTAGAGTGATTAAACCGTAAAGAATCCGAAATAAGCCTATGCCTGTAGCAGGAGCTTGTTTGGAATGAAGTTCTAAAGTTTTAGTAGATATAAGTTTATACATTTCATGATTAGAAAAATCGGGAAGATGTATAAATTATATAAGAAATGTAGGGTTTATGTATTGAAACATGCAGACAAAACAAAGGCCGCAGTCAATTCATTAAAGAATTGAGATGTACGGCCTAAGTTAAGATTAAATCGGTTGGCGACTTATTTTTCGTCGTCTGGGTGCTCAGCGAATACCCACTTTACCAGGAAGTAGCCAGCGGCTATAACCACAACCGCGCCGACCATACCAGCTGGTTCTTTTAACATTTCGGTGATATCTAAGATCGCTCCCATGGGATGTCCTACCTATAGTTTTGTATTTTTAGAAATATTGCTAATTGCATAGCAAACGGAATGAGCATAATACTGTAGGGAAAGTTAAAGTCAAGGCTTATTGTTATGTGTTTTTTGTTGGTGAGATGTAACTATTGTTCCCGGTTGAAATTTATTGCTCGATAGCCGGTGTGGTATAGTTTAAAATCTATTTTTGAGTGCTGATACATTTTGAAATAAGGAATTAAGATGAATAGATGCGTTAAAATATTACCACTGGTCGCAATTTTCTTTACGTTATCGGCAAATGCTGACGTTCAACTAAAAGATAATTCTGAAATTTTAGGGAAATGGAATCTTCATGATGAAGCGGTTACGTTAACTGGCCAAAAAAAGGCCATAACACAGGAATGGGACTTTAGGCCGGATGGAACCCTTATGTCGACGGCATCTGATGTTGCTGGACGAATCAGTGAGTTGAAGATTGCCATTAAGTACTCCATCGAAAATGGGGAAATTAAAAAACAGGTGGCTCCTGGACGAGAAAAATATGAATCCTGCAAAGTGATTGAAAAAGAGGGTCCAAACATGATATTAAAGTGTGCATATTTCTTCTTTCTAACAAAAAAATAATTTAAAAAAAGGATATAGCTATGATAGGTGGCATTATAATGATTTTTGTAGCTCTCTGGATTTACCAGTCGGCTATGAGGGCAAAGACGAGTAATGTAATAATGTGGGTTGCGATTGGTGTAGTTGCTTTTTTTGTAGTACAGCTGGGATTTATCGATATCAATCTTTATATTTTGGAGTCAATACGAGGCGGTGAAGGTGGTAGCGACTACGAGCGTGATTTAACCACCATTGGCGATAGAAAAAATGAAGGCGGTTTTCAGGGATTTGGCGGCGTTCTGCTTTCAATATACTTGGAACTGATGCCATCGATCGTCGGTTTCTTAGCAGCGGCGTTGATTCGGGTAAAGTTTATTACCAAAGAACCAATTACAGTTGGCAACTTATTTGGCGGCCTCAAAGAAATGTTTCAAAGCATCAAACAAAGCTTTAAAACGACATCTGAGAAGTAACACAGGCAGTTGGTTATAAAAAAAAGCCCAAGTAACGCTTGGGCTTTTTTTATGGCTGCAGATTGCGTAGTCTATAGTTTCTAAATGTTAATTGCCTAAAATAGCAGAAACAAGAAATACCAGACCGATCACGAAAAGTACGGTAAAAATCACTCCTCCAATAAGATACGCTGAAAGATGTCCCTCTTTTAAATCGCTTTGCCTGTTTGCGTCGCTTTGTATTCCAATAGCGGCAGCTAGCACGCTTCTTATGACTTGAGTGATGGTTGGTTTTGACATGCTCATCTCCGGCAAAATAGTTAAAAATAATAGTGCTTGGCGGTATTTTAAGCAATGATTATATCCACCCATAACCCTTGACGGTTCCTATGAGAAAAACAGAATTATTAAAGCAGCAATTATCCCAGCGCATTCTATTTCTCGATGGCGCGATGGGTACGATGATCCAAAGTTATAAATTAGAAGAAAAAGATTATCGCGGCGAACGTTTTGCCCAATGGGAAGTCGATCTTAAGGGTAATAACGACCTTTTGTCGTTGACCCAGCCGGACATTATTAAAGCCATTCATAGCGCTTATTTTGAAGTTGGCTCCGACATTGTCGAGACCAATACCTTCAACGCGACCAGCATCGCCATGGCCGATTACAAAATGGAATCGCTGGCCTATGAGATTAATGTCGAAGCAGCCCGCATTGCAAAGCAAGCGGCTGATGAATTCACCCAAAAAACGCCGGAAAAACCGCGTTTTGTAGCAGGTGTATTGGGCCCTACCAACCGCACGGCGTCCATGTCGCCCGATGTTAACGATCCTGGTTTTCGTAATATCTTTTTCGACGACTTGGTCGTAGCTTACACCGAAGCAACCAAGGGCCTGATTGACGGTGGAGCGGATATTATTCTGATCGAAACCGTTTTCGATACCTTGAATGCCAAAGCCGCTATTTTTGCAGTCGAACAATATTTCGAACAGATCGGTTACAAACTGCCGGTGATGATTTCCGGAACGATCACCGATGCATCCGGCAGAACGCTTTCCGGGCAAACCGTTGCCGCTTTCTGGAATTCACTTAAACATGTCGAGCCGATCTCTTTCGGTTTTAACTGCGCGTTAGGCGCAACAGAATTACGTCAATATATCGATGAATTATCGAGCATTGCAGATACCCATATTTCCGCTCACCCCAACGCGGGTTTGCCTAATGAGTTTGGCGAATACGACGAAACGCCCGAAGCGATGGCCGAAGAACTGGCCGACTGGGCAAAAAACGGCTACCTGAATATTATCGGCGGTTGTTGCGGAACCTCGCCTGCGAATATCAAAGCGATAGTCGAGGCCGTACAACCCTACAGTCCCAGAATAGTTCCTGAAATACCCAAACAATGCCGGTTATCAGGACTAGAGCCCCTGAACATCGGCCCGGATTCGTTATTCGTCAATGTCGGCGAACGCACCAACGTGACCGGTTCGGCCGTATTCAAACGACTGGTTATCGACGGCGATTTTGAAACGGCACTCGACGTTGCCAAACAGCAAGTCGAAAATGGCGCACAAATTATCGACATCAACATGGATGAAGGTATGCTGGACTCCAAAGAAGCGATGGTGCGCTTTTTGATGCTGATCGCCTCCGAGCCTGATATTGCCAAAGTGCCGATCATGCTGGATTCGTCCAAATGGGAAATTTTGGAAGCCGGCCTTAAATGCATTCAGGGTAAAGGCGTGGTCAATTCGATCTCGCTGAAAGAAGGCGAAGCAGCGTTTATCCAACACGCCAAACTGGTACGCCGCTATGGCGCTGCGGTTATTGTGATGGCTTTTGATGAAGCAGGACAGGCTGATACCAAAGCCCGGAAAATCGAGATATGCCAACGCGCCTACAAGATTCTGACCGAACAAATCGGCTTCCCGCCCGAGGACATTATTTTCGACCCCAATATCTTCGCGGTCGCCACCGGCATCGACGAGCACAACAATTACGGCCTGGACTTTATTGAAGCCACGGCCGAGATCAAACGTACTTTGCCTTACGCATTGATTTCCGGCGGCGTTTCCAACGTATCGTTTTCTTTCCGGGGCAACAACCCGGTGCGGGAAGCGATCCATGCAGTATTTTTATACCATGCGATACAGGCAGGCATGGATATGGGCATCGTCAATGCCGGCCAATTGGCGATTTATGAAGATATTCCCAAAGACCTGCGCGATGCGGTTGAAGCTGTGATATTAAATACTCACGACGGCAGCGGTACCGATAAATTGCTGGAACTCGCCGAGAAATATCGCGGCGACGGCAGCAGCTCTTCAAAAGAGCAGGATCTGGAATGGCGCAGCTGGCCAGTTAGCAAGCGTTTGGAACATGCACTGGTAAAAGGCATCACCGATTACATCGATGAAGATACCGAACAGGCAAGACTGGAAGCCGAACGGCCGTTGCACGTTATCGAAGGCGCATTAATGGACGGTATGAACGTAGTCGGCGACTTGTTCGGCGCGGGCAAAATGTTCCTGCCGCAAGTGGTCAAGTCGGCACGTGTGATGAAAAAAGCCGTGGCTTATCTGATGCCGTATATGGAAGCTGACAAAGCCGCAGGCGACCGGCAAACCAACGGCAAAATCCTGATGGCGACCGTAAAAGGCGATGTACATGACATCGGCAAGAATATCGTTGCCGTGGTGCTGCAATGCAACAACTACGACGTGATTGACTTGGGCGTGATGGTGCCTGCCGAAAAAATTCTGCAAACCGCGCGCCTCGAAAACGTCGATATTATCGGTTTAAGCGGCCTGATTACCCCGTCGCTGGATGAAATGGTGCATGTCGCCAAAGAAATGCAGCGTCAGGGATTTACCATGCCGTTGATGATAGGCGGCGCTACAACTTCGCGCGCGCATACCGCAGTAAAAATCGCCCCGAATTACGACGGCCCGATTGTTTACGTGACCGATGCGTCGCGCGGCGTCGGCGTAGCCAGCAACTTGCTGAGCGCCGATTTAAAAGATGCGTTCGTAAAAAGCATCAGCGAAGAATATGAAGAAGTTAGGGAACGGCACAAAGGCCGCGAAGCCAAAACCAAGCAACACTCTATAGAAGAAGCCCGCCGCAATAAATTCAACTGGGGCAATTACGAGCCGGCTAAACCTTCATTTTTAGGGATAAAAGTTATCGATCATTTTCCATTGGATACGCTGGTTTGGTATATCGACTGGTCGCCGTTTTTCCAAACCTGGGAAATGGCCGGAAGCTATCCAAAAATACTTGACGATAAAGTCGTTGGCATTGAAGCCAGAAAGCTGTTTGACGATGCCCAGGACATGCTGAAAAAAATCATCAATGAAGAATGGGTGACCGCCCGCGCTGTGGTCGGCTTTTTCCCCGCCAACAGCGACGGCGATGATGTCGTTGTGTACACCGATGACACCCGCACCCAGAAAAAGGAAGTCCTGCATCATTTGCGTCAGCAGAACGTCAAGGCTCCGGGGAGACCCAATTATTGTCTGTCCGATTTTATCGCCCCGGTTGACAGCGGCAAAGCCGACTATATCGGCGCTTTTGCGGTAACGACAGGCATCGGCATAGAACAAAAACTGCATGAATTTGAACTGGATAATGACGATTACAGCTCAATCATGCTCAAAGCGCTGGCCGACCGGTTGGCCGAAGCGTTTGCAGAATACATGCATCAGGTGGTCAGGAAAGAGTATTGGGGCTATGCCAAAGATGAAACGCATGAGGCCAATCAATTAATCAACGAAGCCTATCAAGGCATACGGCCGGCGCCCGGTTATCCTGCGTGTCCCGATCACACCGAGAAGGGCAAGTTGTTTGAGCTGCTCAATGTGACCGAACATACCAGCATAGAACTAACCGAAAGTTATGCGATGTACCCGGCATCAGCAGTAAGCGGCTGGTATTTCTCGCATCCCGAGTCGCAGTATTTTAATGTCGGCAAGATAGACAGAGACCAACTGCAAGATTACGCCAGACGTAAAGGCATAGCAGAAGAAGTCGCCGAGCGCTGGCTGGCGGCGCATTTGCATCATTGATATGCGCTTGATACTGTTCGGCACCTCCGGCTGTCATCTTTGCGAGAAGGCGGAGGTTATTGTTAATGCCTGTGTGCCGGGTGGTGTTGAGACTGTGGATATTGCCGAACAGGAGCAATGGCTGGAGCGATATGCTGTGCGTATTCCGGTTTTGTATGACTCTGAGACAAAACAGGAGCTAGGATGGCCGTTTGATCAAGTTGAGGTTGAAGAGTTTATTGGTCGCGTAGCACGGTAGGCCGGAATAAGGCCATCCAAGCGCGTAGCGCGAGGTGGTGTTTCCGGCGAGTTTCGGTGGGATTTGCCGGAAACACCAGTTCTCGCTGTCGCTCGAACCGTCTTATTCCGGCCTTGTATATTAAATACATCTCTAAAACACAGGATTATGTGACACAAAAAAGTTTATAGTGATAAGCGATTTTCTGGGGAAGCCGATCCGGCCTTAAGCTCTGAGCTTGTTCGTAGATAGGCTCCCCACCCTCGTCATCCATGCCGTGAAGTATCTGAGACCTGTAAGCATAAGCTTCTGAGTCTGCATTCACAAGGACGGTAGGTGAAGTGCCAGGGTTGGGAAACCAGTCATCATCATAACAAAATATCTATAAAGAGATCAAAAACATGAATTATGCAGGCATTGATGTTAGCCATAAAGAACTTGTTATCGTGGTCAGTGTAAAAGGCAAAGCTCACAAAGCCAAAACCTTTGAAAATACCGCATTCGGTCACAAAGCTCTCATTCAACTGTTATCCAAATTAAAAGGAGGCTCCAGAGTGTGTATGGAAGCAACGGGGGTTTATCATTTTGATTTGGCAGTAGCACTGAGTCGTGCCGAAGGTATTGAAGTGATGGTTATCAATCCGAAAGCGTCACATAACTTTGCCAAGGTGCTGATGAAACGCAGTAAAACCGATGCGGTTGATGCAGAAATATTGGCGGTTTATTGCGAAAGGATGCCTTTTGAAGCGTGGCAACGCCCAGCCGATGAGCGTATTGCTTTAAGAGCACTTGCTCGAAGAATTGCCGCTTTGACCAAGCTAAAAACTCAAACTAAAAACCAGCTGCATGCGTTAAAAGCCACCGAAGAAACACCCTTGTTAGTGATTGAATACACGGAAGAATTGATTAAAGTCGTGGATAAACAAATTCAAGTCCACCGCGATAGTGCGCGTCAATTAATCCAGCAACACGATGAGCTGGCAGAAGCCTTTGCGTTGATGACAGGCATCAAAGGTATTGCC
The DNA here is from genome assembly GCF_036845245.1 of Methylobacter sp. Taxonomy (NCBI): domain Bacteria; kingdom Pseudomonadati; phylum Pseudomonadota; class Gammaproteobacteria; order Methylococcales; family Methylococcaceae; genus Methylobacter; species Methylobacter sp. The sequence goes on along the minus strand of NZ_DAIUEH010000035.1, from coordinate 621 downwards.
GTGGCGAGCGCCGTGCCACTGTTGGGAGAATTGATGATATTGCCTAAAGACATGAGTGCCAAGCAATGGGTCGCTTATGCGGGTTTAGATCCACGGCAATTTGAATCGGGTCGCAGTGTGACGAAAAAGCCCCGCATCAGCAAGGCGGGTAATAAATTCGTTCGCCGAGCACTGTATATGCCCGCATTGGTTGCAACGTGCCATGAGCCTCATATTAAAGGCTATTACACGCATATGATTCAAGACAACGGTTTAAAGAAGATACAGGCTGTATGCGCGGTCATGCGCAAACTTTTACACGCCCTCCATGGCATGCTGAAAGCTAAAAAAGAATTTGACGGGACTCGTTTTTACACGTTTCCTGTTGAAGCAAAATCATAAAATTTTATGATTTCTTGCAAAATTGGGCTTGTGGTTTAAGAGAGTATCTACAGGACTAAGTTGGAGTTAGGATGGCCGTTTGACGAAGTTGAGTGAGGATTTTATTAGTCGTGTAGCCCGTATGTAGCATAGTGGAATACGGGATAATCAGAGCTACCAAGCTCCAGATTCTGCAAGCCCTATCCAGGCTAGTGTGTCATGAAGAAAGGCGGAAGCCTTTTATGCTGTATTAAAGATGAG